>NZ_JBEPMA010000003.1:0-228256 GCF_040545475.1 Peptoniphilus olsenii
GTAATACGTATATTTCCAAATGAAAAATCAGCAATAAGATTAATAGGAGCTATATTAATTGATATAAATGAAGAGTGGATATCTACTCAAAGAAGTTATATTAAATTTTAGATAGTTATCATTCGCCTTAAAAGATTATAAATACTAAAAAGAACCTGTCAAGGTACGCTTCGCTTTATCCCTTGACAGAACCTTTTAAGTATTTATTTGATAGCTAAGGCAAATGATAGAATTAAATATTGTACTAGATTAATTTACACAATATTATGGACTTGACAATGTTTTTTATTGGAAAATAAAACAAAAAGAAGAAACAAGTCCAACAACTGTCATTTTGAGTGAGGAGGCGAAAGTCGCCGTGTACTCGAAGAGTGAGGAATCTGCCTGTATGGGAGTCGTTCTGTATGAATAAATAGGGGACTTTTCTTATGCTTATTTCACTACATTTTTTATTTCACCATTACATATTCTCTTCTCCACATGCAGATCTCTCCATGCGTTCGCTACGCTTTTTAGTCGAGATGACACTATAAGAGGATTTCATTTAAGATTTGCTATTGTTATTAAAATACACAAAAGAAAATTCGTAAGAATTGAAGTCTATAGACGACAACAACCCCTACAACTGTCTATCTTTTGTATATATTTTTTTACAATAATTAGGTTTATAAAAGCATGAGAAAGTAAGCATGCTATGGAAATGTTTGTAATGTATTTTATCGCATGTTAAAATGTTGATATATAATTTATTAAATATTAAATAATTATTATTAATTTTTTAATTAATAAATGGTACAATAGTTTTATTAGGAGAACTAAAAACAATCATGCTTAAACATCGTAAAACAGCTGAATATTTATTTCGAACAATCATATGAGCAGATATCTATATTGGAATAAAACATTTTCAAATATTGGTTTTATAAATATAAAATAAATATATTTGAGAAAAAATGAATTGTAAAAATCATGTATAAAAAAGTTTTCCTATTTAAATATTTATTTTTTGTGGTATAATCATCTTGGTTTTCAAGAAAATATATTTTGTAATTCTAGTATTTAAATAGAGTTTAGGTAAATGCGTTTATTTAACTCTGTTTTTGAATTGAAATTATATTTGATATTGTTTTTGATTTTTTAGAATTATTTTTAACTTTCAATTTAGTATTTATTTTACTAAGTTATATCTATTTTTTATGGATTTATAATATATTTTATTTTGCTAAGGTGGCACTTTTATCTTCATGTATTTGTATTATATACAAAATTCCTGTGAAGATTTTTAATTTTTAGAAGAGATGGTTTAAAAGAGAGTTTAAGGAAAGGTAATTAAAGTGAAGAGAAGTTTTAATATTTTATTGGTATTTTTATTTTGTTTTATGGTTGTCTTAGAACCAATTACTATTGTAAATGCGATGGGATTAAGTGATGAATCTGAAAAAGTGAAATCATCTTCAATTCTTGAGCTTAGTCTAGAGAATGTAGATATTCTTGATGATGCAAATGAAGATGGGGGAAGTTTAGAGGTAAGTCCTATTTTCGATGATTTTTTTGATAGTCAAAAGTCAGGTAATATTGAGTCACCTCTTAATATTAATTTTAATTATACTAAGACTAGGCTTAGAAGCATGTCAGAATATATTCCATCTACTTATGATTTGAGACAAGAAAAAAGGGTGAGTCCTGTCAAAAGTCAAGGGCTAAATGGTTCTTGTTGGTCTTTTGCGACTTATGGCTCTATGGAATCTATTTTGGCTAAGTATGGCAAGTATGATTTTAGTGAAAAGCATATGCGAAATACTCATGATTTTGATTGGGGACCTAATGATGGCGGAAATAGAGATATAGCTACTGCATATCTTGCTAGTTGGAAAGGACCAGTGCGTGAAATAGACGATCCTTATGATCCGGTAATTAGTTTCTCGCCAGAAGGTTTAGTTAGATCCATGGAAATAGACAAGGTTATTTATCTTCCTGATGTGAATGGTTTTGAAGATACTAAGGAAATAAAACTTGCCATAATGAAATATGGTGGTGTATATACTGTTGTCAATTCTTCTAAATATTATGAAGATAAAAACAACAATTCTTTTTATAATGCACATGGAGGGCCAGCTGATCATGCTGTGACTATTGTTGGCTGGGATGATAATTTTTCACGAAATAAATTCACTTCAAGGCCAAATGAAAATGGTGCATGGATTTGTAAAAATAGTTGGGGAACTGAATATATGGACGGCGGCTATTATTATGTTTCTTACGAAGATTATCATATAGGAACTTCAAATGCTGTTTTTGTTCCCAAAAATATGGACCCTAAGGGAAAAATTTATCAATACGATCCTCTTGGTGCTACTCGTTCGGTTGGTTATAACAAAAAAGGATATATGGCAAATATTTTTAAAGCAAGAGAAAATGAAACTCTTCATGAAGTTGGGCTTTATAATGTGAGTATGCATACAGATTATAAAATTTATCTTGTAAAAAATGTCAATAAGACTAGTCAACTTTCAACTGAAAAAGTAGAAGTTGCCAGTGGTAGTTTAAAATATCCGGGCTATTACACGATAGATATTGGAGAGCATGAACTTCTTGAGAACGAACAATTTGCAATAGTTGTTTATATGGATGCTACCAAATCTGATTACAAATTTCCTTTAGCAATTGAGGCTCCTATTAGAAATTATTCGAGCAAAGCGACTGCTCAAGAAGGGCAATCTTTTGTTTCACCAACAGGAGATGCTTGGACTGATTTATCTAAAGAATTGCAAAATGCAAATGTATGTGTAAAAGCAATAACTACTACTGGAGAGGTACCTAAAAATGATGTTATTGTACCAGAGATTCCTAATATTGATGTAGTAAAAGAACCTGACAATGTAGTTTTTAATGAGGGTGAAAATGGATATATCAGAGTAAATAATATCGGTAAATTATCTACTAAAGTATTGCCTGAAGATTTTAATGATACTGAAGTGAAATTATTTACCAACGAGAAAGATATAGTAAAAGTTGATAATGATGGCACGATTACGCCACTTAAGACAGGTAATGCAAATATTTATGCCGAAATACAAAATTCTAGGGGTGTTATAAGAACTAAATTTTATCTAAAAGTCATTCCTAAAGATTTTAGGTTTGATAAAATGCCTGAGATTCCAGTAATAGGTGAACAGGAAGTCGAGACGGATAATGATTATATTCCACCAAAGCCAGGCGATCCAAATTATCCACAACCGCCTAAACCAAATATTGATGAGTCTTTACCTAGATATTTATCTGTGACTGTTCCTTCGATTACACTTGAACAAGATGAGGTATTTGATTTGTCTGAAAAGATAAATATATATCCTGAAAAAGCTACTCAAAGAGATTTGCATTATTCATCTGAAAATAGTGATATTGCAAGTGTGACCGAAGAGGGGATTATTGCTGCGAACCAAGTTGGCAGGACAAGTATTAGGGTGATGACTGTAAATAATATTTCGCAATCAGTTGTTGTAAATGTATTGCCAAAGTTTTCAAAAAAGGAACTTCAAATAACTGATATAGATATTTCAGATAGATCCGCAGGAATTTTTACTATAACTGTAAGTGCCGAAGAAAATGGCAAAGGATATTCTGGTCCAGCGAATATTGAAACAGTCGCTGGTAGTGAAAAATACGGCTTTGTGACTAAGAACAATAGAGTGTATTTTTCAAGAGGCAAGTGTTCAATTAAATATAATGGAGGACAATTTGGAGTTTGGAGAACGAATTTCAAATCTAATATAAAAATTAGAGATATTAATGCAAATGTGGTTTTTGAATTTTCAAAAGATAGCAAATCTCCTGCTGTTATAAAAGAAGTAGTTGGATTATAAAATTTCTTATATCTAATGTTTTGAAAAGCATTTAAATAAATATATAAAAATATTTTGGTATTTAGTTGACTAAATATAAATTTATTAAGTAAAAAGGAGGATGTTTATGAAGAAGTTTACTAAAAATATGAGTGCAGTATTGGCTTTCTTGATGCTACAAAGCTCAATGACACCAGTATATGCTAGTAAACTTGAAATGGACGCTGATGTTTTGGTGGGGGAAATCGAGATAGAAAATGATGCTTCTAGTGACAATAAATTAGAAGTTGATGACTCATTGGATGATTTTGAGGGTAAACTCACTGAAAAACAAGAGCTTGAAATTTCAGCAGTAAGAGAGGATTTGCTAAGGGCACAAAAAGCTGTAGCAGATATTGAAGTGGATGAGGAGAACAAAGAATACAAAGAAGTTCTCGACAAGTATGACGAAGCAGTAAAAAAACTAGATGGTGAAATTAACGAATTTGAACAACAACTTAAACAAGGTTCTACAATTTCACGTCAAAAGGGATCAGGAATTTATGATTTAACTTCCATTCCTGCAAGAGTGCAATTATTAATTAGAATAGGTAGAGCAATAAGATTTGGTACTACAGAATTATCTAATAAAGTTGTTGCAGCACATACTAAATTGACAGAATATATCATGGTAGGGATACTTCACACATTAAATCCTTTTGCTTCAGAATCTACAATATTAGAATATATTGCTGATTTTGATGTATTGGAACAAGAATTATTATCTTATCCAGATTTGTCACCTGAAGATATAGCGACAATTTATAAAAAAGCTGCCTATCACAGAACAATAAGAGAAGCAAGAAAAGTAAGAAATGAAGCCAATAGATCTGGCAGAAGATTCCAAGCACGTGAACTTAACAAAGTAATTTCTCAGTCTGCTGCTCTTTGGTGGAGAATAACTGTAACTTGTGGAGAATTAGATGCGCAAGAAGAAGTTCTTCTTGAAGCAATTGAAAAAGTTGCAGGTCCAAAAATTAGAGTTAAAAGTGTAGAATTTTTGGAAGGTAATAAAGGTGCAATTAATTTAGATAAAAAAACTAAATTAAGCCCTGTAATATTGCCAGTTGAAGCGAAAATTAAAGATTATATAATGACTTCATCAAACCCATATGTTGTTAGAATTATTGGAAACGAAATAGTGCCAATAAAAACAGGAAGTGTAAAAATTGAATGTGTATCTAAAGATACTGCTGTTAAAGGTGTATTTGAACTTACAGTTCTAAACCCAGGAGAGTACTCTTCACTTCCATTGCTAGAGTCTACTGGTACTAATAATTTATATATAGAAAATGGTGGCACTGAAAAACCACTACCTGTTCAAAATGACAACAAAGATGTCAAAGATATTTCATTTACAATTCCAAGAGCAGAATTAAATCTTGGTGAAGAATTTGATTTGGGTAAAAGAGTATTAGTTTTTCCAGAAAGAGCTGAAGATAAGAGCCTAACTTTCAAATCTTTAAATCCTGAAATTGCCCAAGTTGATGAAAATGGAATAGTGCATGGCATTGCAGCGGGAAATGCAAAAATTAAAGTTATTTCAAACAATGGTATAGAAAAAGAGTTTGAAATTGTAATTAAAAATCCACAAAAAGCAAGTGAATATCAAATAACAAATATAGAAACAACAGATAGAAAAGGCGGCATATTTAAAGTTCAAATTTCAGCTACTGAAAATGAAAATAAATACAATGGACCAGTAGAAGTTACAGTAACTTCTGGAGATAAAGTTGTAACTAAAAAAGCATTCATGAACAGAGGATATGTAGAAGTATCTTTTAACGGATTTGACTTTGCTCTATGGAGAAAAGATTTTACTGGAACAGTAAAACTTAAAGATAAAACAGCAGACTTTCAAATGGCATATTAAATAGGAGGAATATTAAATGAAAAAAATTAAAAAAATAATGGCATTCATATTAGCGGTTTCAATTTTTGCAAGTTCAACAACTACAGTTTTTGCAAATGAGCTAATTGACGATGCAGATCCAGTTGAAGAAAAATTAGAAATTGATGATGTAGCAGTTTATAAACAAAAAATCAAAAACATAAGATCTGATGTAAACAATGTTGTAGCAAAAGATGACGAAGAAAAGAAACTAATCGAAGAATTTAACCAAAAAGCAGACGAACTTGAAAGTGGAATTGATGCATCAGTTAAAGCTGAAGAAAGAAAAATTAATTCAGAAGATTTACAAACAACAGAAGGTAGCCTCGAAATTGACCCTAATGTGAATATTGAAAATCAAGAGGGAATTGGTTTTGCAAATATTTATGATTTATCTACAATTCCAACAAGAGTTGAAGTCCTTATTAGAATGGGTAGAGCAATAAGATTTGCCACTACAGAGCTTAGATACAAAGTTGATGCAGCACATGTAGAAATAGGCGAATATATTGCAGTAGGTCTATTGCATGCAGTTAATCCATTCTCAACATCAGCAGACATGAAAGCATATATTGCAGAATTTGATGCACTACGTGATAAATTATTATCTTATCCAGATATGGCTCTAAATGATACAGCTAACCTATATGTGAGAAGTGATTTAGACGAAAAATTACACAAAGCGAGATTTTTGAAATACAATGAATTAAAAGATAGACCAACTCATGTTATTGAAAAACTTGACAGAGAAGTAAGTGAGGTAACAAGACTTAGACTTAGACCCCAAGCAACACTTGCAGAAATCTATCAATTATCAGATAGACTTGATCAAGCAGTATCAGAAGCGTTAAGTTCTGAAGATAGAAAAGCAACAAAATCTGAAATATCTAGAGTAAAAGAACTTAGAAGAGAAATGAGAAAAGCAAGACGCATGGGCGATGAAAGACAAGAAGTTGCTCAAGTAATTGACAGAGTTGATGAAGAAATGCTTCTAACAAGACCATCACAAATTAACGTTAGAGGTTTAATTAAAACAATGGAAGCATTGATGTACTAAATTATAATTAAATATTATAATTAACAAAAAAATGGCACTTGAATATAAATAAAGTGCCATTTTTCTTTTCTTAAATATTAAATTAAATCTTACAATTATTTATTTTCCTCAAATCCACCAGTGTATAATTTAGCATAAACTCCATTTTGTGCTAATAAATCTTCGTGATTACCCCTCTCTACAATTTCTCCATTTTCAAGTACTATTATTACATCGGAGTTCATAATAGTTGAAAGCCTGTGGGCAATTACAAAAGTTGTCCTTCCTTTCATTATTTCATCCATACTATTTTGTACTATCATTTCAGTTCTAGAGTCTATAGACGATGTTGCCTCATCAAGTATCATCACGGGCGGATTAAATATTTCTGCACGAGCTATAGATAGAAGTTGTTGTTGACCCTGTGATAAATCATCGGAGTCTCCAGAAATTATAGTATCATAACCGTGTTTTAAGTTTATGATAAAATCATGAGCGTTAGTTTTCTTGGCAACTTCAACAGTTTTATCCATATCTATATTGTAGTTTGAATAATTTATATTTTCTGCAATTGTACCCGTAAATAGGTGAGAATCTTGCAAAACCATTCCGAGAACTGACCTTAAATCTGGTTTTTTAATTTTCCTAATATCAATTCCGTCAAAAGTTATTTCGCCACTATCTATATCATAGAATCTGTTGATTAAATTCGTTATTGTAGTTTTACCTGCTCCCGTCGCACCTACGAAAGCGACTTTTTGGCCAGGTTTTGCATAGAGGCTTATATCTTTTAAGACTAAATTTTTTCCATCGTAAGAAAAATTTACATGATTGAAACGGATGTCTCCAGAAAGCTTTGTCATTTCTCCAGTTTGGGTATTGTGCCAATAGTATTTCTCCTCTCCATTTTCTTTTTTAAGAACTTTTTCAACTACACCAAAATCTTCTTCAGCTTTCTCATCTAAAAACTCAAATATTCTTCTGGCACCTGCAATGGCGAGCACTACTTGATTTATATTTCCAGCAAGCTGTGACATTGGTCCAGATAGAGTTTTGGATAACTGCAAGAATGAAACTACTATTCCGACACTGATTGCAAAGTCGTCACTAATTGCCATTAAACCTCCAAATATTGCAAAAAGTATATATTGTAGATTGCCTATTCCAAAAGTCAATGGATACAAAAACAAGGACAATCTATTGGCGACCATTGTATTGTCGGCTAAATTATTGTTAATTTTCTTGAATTCCTTTAATGTGTTTTCTTCTCTATTAAAAACTTTTACAACTTTAAGCCCATTAATCATCTCTTCAATGTATCCAGTTGTTTTTGCCAGGGAATTTTGTTGTGTCAAGAAGTAATGAGAAGATTTGCCTCCTACTACATTTATCATCACTAAATTTAAACCTATAGTAAAAATAATTACAAGTGACAGAAGAAAAGATTGACTAAACATTGCCACAAGTACCATTATTATTGTCATCATTGATTGCACAAAAGACGGAAATGAGTTAGCTATCATCTGACCTAAAGCTCTTACATCATTTGTATAATAACTCATAACATCACCGTGGCTCTTACTACCAAAATAGCTCGCAGGCAATTTCTGCATATTTGTAAACATATCTTTTCTTATTTCTAATAAAGTTTCTTCTGATATTGTCACCATAATTCGAGAATACATAAAAGCACAAAAGACACCAAACATCAAAAATATAGCCATTTTAATTATAACTTCTAACAGAGGAGCATAATTTGGATTTGTTGCCTTTGTTAATGGAATTATATAATTATCTATTAGTATTCTCATAAATATAGAAACAGAAGTAGTGGCAAGACTAGAAATTATAACCATAAGTGTTACTATGAAAAGTTTCAATTTATGTCTTTTTAAAATAAAAGACAGTAGCTTTTTGGCGGCATCTAGATTTTTTTTGAGGTAATTTTAGTTTTTAGTTTTTCTTCACGCATCAAAATCACTGTCCTTTTCTTGTACTGAATTAATTTCAGAATAAACAACACTCTTTTCGAGCAATTCATCATGTGTGCCAATATTTTCTATTTCGCCATTATCTAAAACTACAGTATAGTCTGTATTTTGTAATGATTTAATCTTTTGAGATATCAATATTTTAGTCATATTGGGATTAAAATTATTTATAGCATTGATAATTTTTTTCTCGGTTTTATTATCAAGAGCAGATGTTGAATCATCTAAAATTAAAATCTTTGGATTTTTCAAAATAGCTCTTGCTATACATAGCCTTTGCTTTTGACCTCCAGAAAAATTTGCTCCACCAGCTTGTACTACTTTGTCTAAATCTTTTTCGGGATCTAAAAAATCATCGCATGCTGCAATATATAATGCCTTTTTCAATTTCTCGTCTGTCAAATTTTCATCAGCCCACAAAAGATTTAACTACCCTAATAGCAGCTAAGTTTTCAGAAACGTCAGTATTTAATTTGTCTGTTATTTTAAAAACTCGTTCAAAAATAGGATAAGATTTTGTCATGATTATCCCCATTCCAATGGAGATTATTAAAATTATGATAAAAAAGTAGGGTACAAGTTTAGGTGAAAGCCTAAAACTCATTATAAGAGCAAGTATCAATGTAAGAGGAGCTCTAATGGCCATTCTTGTAGAGAGTTGAAAAGCCATTTGAACCATTTGTACATCAGTTGTCATTCTAGTGATGAGCGATCCTTTTTTAAACTTATCAATATTTTCAAAAGAAAAATTAGTAATATTATCAAACATTGCATAGCGCATATTTTTGGATAAACCAGCCGAAGATTTAGTCGCTAAATAACCTGACGCAATACCTGCACCTAAAGAACATGCAGCGAGTATCAATAAAATAACGCCATATTTTATAACATCAGCTGATGAATTTGTCATAATTCCAATATCTATAATTTTAGTCATATAAAAAGTGATTGCGACATTGGTAGCAACCTCTAATAAAACAAAAAAAGGTGACAATATAGCATATTTCCTATACTCACCTATGTTGTCAAATATTATTCTTAACATATTACACCTTCTAAAACAAAAATTTACAATTAAGTAATATAATTATCATTGACCACAGTTATTTAATATTTACCCTTAACACTTTATAAAATATCATTTTATAAGAACAAAAATAAAATATACATAGACAATAATGATTAAATTATAAAATTAAATTTTAATTGACCCACAATAAATTTTTCTATCATAATTTAAGAACATTATGGGTATGTATTTATTAACTCTGATAAGAGTTATGATTTATTCTAATCAAATTACAAGAATGATTTTCAATCTATCTATTCTACTTATTATATATTTACAAGCAAATTGAAAAATTTTTAAACTTGTACTATCATAGAATAAAGGAGTTATTGTTTAAAGAATTAAATGGAGATGATTTTATGGAAGATATTAAAAAAATGGAAAAACTTATTGATGAATCAGTAACCCTAACAGATGACAAAAAAAGACAAATCCGAGCACATATAGAGCAACAAAGAGAAGTAATAGAACAAAATCGTCCTGATGGAGATGTATATTACAAAAAAGATGGCAAAGATCCTGAAACTGGAGTAGAAATTCCATCTGAAGGAGCAGTAGAAGAAGCTAAAAAATGGGTAGATGAAGAAAATAGAAGATAAAATTGTGGGCCTAGAGGCCCATTTTTTATTTAATGAATAAAATTGCGGAATTTATTTAATTTTTGACTAAAAAATTTGGGTATATTAAAAAGAGTACATCTATTTATGAATTATACACTCATATTATAACTAAAATATAGAATATACAGTTATATGAAAATTTAATGTCCTTAGAGAAATTAGAGGTTAGATATGGATAATAAATTATTACAATTTTTACTTAGAATTCGTAACAAAAGGTTAAACTCATATATGATTGCTATAACTCACTTGGGGACAGGAGGGGCAATTTGGCTAATCACAACATTTATTTTATTTTATTTAGGCTATAGAATATCATCAGTAAACATAATACTATCATTGATATTTAATGGTATAGTTTGTAATTTAATATTAAAAAATTTACTCAAAAGAAAAAGACCGTCATGGATTTCAAAAGTAGAACTTCTAATAAAAAACCCGAAGGATTTTTCATTTCCATCGGGACACGCTTCCTCATCATTTGCAGCTGCATTGACTATATCGTTTTATTTTAAAGGAATGGGCATAATCTTTCTTATAATAGCAGCACTGATTGCATTTTCAAGAATATACCATTTTGTTCATTATCCGAGCGATGTAATAATAGGAGCTTTACTAGGCACAGCAGTAGCAATTTTTACAAAAAATATGTATGATGGCATTTTATTAGAATATCTGCAAGAAAATATGGGATTTCTATTTGCCTTTATTTCTTATATTTGAAAAAAAAGATGTTAAAAGTCTACCACAATCTTTAGATAGAATATTGCCCTCATAACTTATCTTATGATTCGTTATGAGTTTTTCTATTTTTTGATGGCTGCAACAAGCACCAAATCTTTTATTATAAGCACCAAAATAAAGATTTTTAATTCTTGCATTAAGAATTGCCCCGACACACATTAAACAAGGCTCTAAAGTGACGTAAATATCGCAGTCTTCAAGATGATAGGAATTTAATCTTTTAGATGCCATTTGAATAGCTAAAATCTCAGCATGTGCAATGGGATTTTTGAGTTCCTCTTTTCTATTAAAACCATATCCTATTATTCTATTATCTTTGACAATTACAGCACCGACTGGTACCTCACCTCTTTTATAAGAGATTTGAGCAAGCCTCAGTGCATTTCGCATAAATTTTTCTTCCATATACATATCATAATAGAAAATGTATGTATTGTCTAATAATTGGTGAAAATGCATTTTTTGTAATTCTAAGATAGAAATATATTCTATAAATTAATATTTCCTATAGTTTTATAATCATATAAATTGTCAAGTCCAAAATATATTTTAATGTTATAATATTATTGTATAAAGTTTTGGGGGATTTTATGACTGTTAAAATTATAGCGGATTCTTCATGTGATTTATCCGATGAAATAATTACTGATTTAGATATTGATATTTTAAATATAAAAAGTGTTGATGAGCTTCAAAATTTGATTGATGTCAGTTTTACTATGGATGAGTTTTTTGATGCTCAAAGAAATGGACATATTTTTAAAACTAGTCAGGTCACTACTTATGATTATTTAATGAAATTTGAACAGTATGCTAAAAGTGGTATTGATTTTATCTGTATTACTCTATCAAGTGGCATGAGTGGTGGATATCAAAATGCGGTTATGGCTCTTAGATCTCTTAGGGAGAGATATCCAAATGTAAAAATGGAGATTGTGGACTCTCTTGCTGCTTCTGTGGGCAATGGTCTTGTAACTTATTATATGGCAAAGGCCAGCAAGAGTGGTATGGATTTTGATATGCTCATTGAGTTTTCAAAATTTCTTGTGAGTAATGTTGGTCATCTTTTTACTGTTTTTGATTTAAAATATCTTTACAGTGGTGGCAGAGTTTCTAGGACTAAAGCAAAAATTTCGGATATTTTAAATATTTTGCCGATATTGGAAGTTGATGAAGAAGGCAAGATTTTTTTATCTGAGGTTGTTAGAGGTAAGAATAAAGCCTATAAGAGAATGAGTGAGATACTTGTGGAAAATACGACTGGTACTAATGATGTTGTGTTTCCTGTTTATGGTGATGATTATTCTATTTTAACTAATTTTTTAAAAAGAATAGAAAAACTTGGTTTTAATAATTATATTCCTTTGCAAGTAGGAACTATAATAGCTTCACATGTGGGACCGGATATTGTTGGGATTTCGTATCTTTTTAAAGAGATACCCCATGAATATAGGTCTTATGTTTATGATTTTAATGATTGTTATTAAATGAATTTTTATATTTAAAAACCGGCTACTATATTGTGGCCGGTTTATTCATTATCCTTAGAAAATATATTGATGTAATCAAAGTTATTAGCTCACACAGAGCTGCTCCATAAAACAGGTATCTGACGCCTAATACATGTACTACGAAATATAGTGACAAGACAAGTACAACTGTTCCTCTCATTATATTTATTGTGGTTGAATATTTAGGTTTTCCTATTGCTGATGCTATTGATGCTATAAAAACATTGTGTCCTGCAAAGAAAAACATCAGTGCATATGCCCTCATTGGTCTTATTGACGACAGAGTTCTGTCTTCGTTTTCTAAGAATGCATTTAGTAGTGTCTTGGCTCCAAAGAATGATATTGAGAAGAAAATTATGGAAATTACAAATATTGATATAAATCCATATTTAATGATTGTTCTACTTTTTTTGGTTTCACGTGATCCGTGATAAAAACTAAGTAGAGGCAGTGTACCATGGCATACTCCTTGAAATGTCGAGTTGGCGAGTATAGACATGTAATTAATTACTGCATATGATGATAGAAATTCGGGTGCTAGATATTTCATTATAAAAGTATTAAATATAAATACTACAGTTGCAGTATTAAACTCAGCTATAAATTCTCCAAAGCCGAAAGAGATAATTTTCTTTAAGGTATTTAATATCTCTTTTCCTGTCATTTTTATTTTGTCAAATCTAAGATATCCTGAACCACGTCTAAAGTGGATTAAAAATATTATTACAGATAATGCCTGTGCAATGCCTGTGGCAAGAGCGGCACCTTTAACTCCTAGTTTAAATATTTCTATCAATAGAAAATCTAAAAATATATTCGTAAGACAAGCACTAACAGCACCTATAATTGCTGTTCTTGGATATCCGTCAACTTTTACTAACACTTCAAAACAATATGAAATAATATAAAATGGCGAAAATATTATAATTATTTTGAGATAATCCTTGGCCAAAGAAAATAAATTGGAAGTTGCTCCCAAAAATAAAATCAGCTCATCAATGAAAATTATAGCAAACATTGCCAAGATTACAGAGAAAATCAGTATAAAAATTAAAATAAAAGTGAAAATTTTGTTGGCATCGTCTTTCTTTTTTTGGCCCAAAAATATTCCTATTATAGTTTGGGAACCTACAGAAAATATAATTGCTATTGCGAACAAAAAATTAACAAAAGGTATTACGATAGTAACTGCTGAAAGTTCTTTTGTGCCGGCGAAGTTTGCTACAAAAAAACCATCTACTATTGTATATATAGAAAATACCCACATCGCTATAATCGATGGCGATACATATTTGAAAAATTGTTTTTTGAGATTCATCTAGCCCTCCCTAGCCAATTCATTATATATTACTAAAATAGAATAGGCAACACATTTAAAATCCTTATTAATCAAAAAAACAAAACCTCATTATCAGGTTTTGTTTTTAAAAATTATTTACCAAAAATCTTCTCGAAAAAAGTCTTTTTGTATTCCATACCTTGCCAATTGTAAAACTTTTCTTTGTCCAAGAACACTAAATTATCTTGTTGTTTTGATATTATATCTTTAGGTATTTTATCTAAATATAAGTTTTTCATATTACTGTCTTCGGTCAGTTTATTTAAATCTAATATAATTTCATCATCATTTATTGTAAAAGAGAAATGGTTATTTTGAAACATTTCTTTTAATTTATCTTTGTAATAATATCTATAGGGATTTAATTCTTCAATCCATTCAAAAAAACCTGTAGCATCAAATTCTAAATCTGTTACACCATGAGATGAACCTATTAAAATCTTTTGGGGTATGGCATCGGCATAAACTTGCGAGAGTTTTTTACCCCCATAAATTTGGAACGAGTTTTCGTCAATTGTGGATAATTTAAAAAACATATGATTTGTTTTTTCGTCAAAAGTGAAAAATTTTTGAGAGGAACTCTTATATAATTTTCGCCATTTTTCTTGTGCAGATTCGCTATCGTCATTATATCTATCTTCTGGGAAATATCTTGGTATAGGCATATTAGTTTCATGATAATATTCTTTAAAAATTTCTCTTGATTGATGCAAAAAGTCAATTAGACCACATGATTTAGAATAATAATTCCAGTCATACATATCTTTGTTTTCGATTCTCAGTGACATTCTATATATGAAATCTAGAAAAAGTGTGGAGTCTATATTATTGTATATTTCTTGATAAATTTGTTGGGAGTCTTTTCTATGGTCGGGGTCAAATATTTTGTCTATTTTAAGAAAATAACTTCTTCTTCTGGCCTCTGGCGGCAATGAATAACCATCGGAGTTTGTAGTTGCTATAAGTACTGGGAACGGATTTATCTCGTTTACATTTTTGTTGGCAATTGTTTTTATTAAGTCAGTCCCATAATTATTATTATTAAAAAACCATGGGTTTATTTCATCAACTAAAATTGGATTTACATTTTCTTCGCTCATCCAAGCTTTTAATATATTAATTTTGTTGGACTTGTCATTATGCCCTTCATATAAATTATCAAAAACCCAATAAGGTTTGTTGTCAAGGCCAATCATTTTTGTCAATACTTTAAGTAGCGATGATTTGCCTGAACCAGCGGTTCCGCCAATAAATAAAAATTGTGGTATATCTAGTCTACTCTCGGGTAAATCCAACATTTTCTTAAGTTCGTAAATAAAAGGCGAAGTAAAAGCATATAGGATTACTTCCATTATTCTTTCACCATAACCGTCAGTATATTTATATACGTATTTATCAAAAGTTCGCATAAAGTTGTTTAGGGCCTTTAAAGATTTTTCTATTTCTTCAGCACTGGCTTTTTTGCCGTAAATTTGCAATCTATTTTTGTTGCTTTCGAGGGGTACAAATAGCCCTGTCTTGCCATTTGATATATTCCTTTCACCTGGTTTACTATATAACTGGCTTCTAGTCAAATTTTTATCCTGAAAATTAGAAGTCATAACATTAATTTTTCTTGTTATTATTTTAGGAGCATCAAAGTTTTTCTTGAGGTTTGGTTTTTTGAGACGAGGATTTATCGATTCTTTTACAAGTTCATAAGCAAGCTCTTCAATTTGTTGTTTTTCTTTAACTTTATTGTCAATTGTATTTTTATCCTCATCAATATTTTTCATTTCATTAAAAACGGAATCGGGTACAAGACCTATAGCTACTTTTTCTTTTAGATTATCAATTGTGTCTATTGGTGCTTTGGTACGAATTTTATCAATGTTTTCGTTAGTGAGTGCAAAAACTTTATCTAAATTAATTTCATCATCTTTAGTAATTTTTTTTATTTCACGTGAATTAATTTTTAACACTTCGCTGGGGAAGTATTCACCAAGAAGCGGCTTTAAATCATTTTCAAAATATGATTTATATAAATCGTAAAGAGGGTGATTATCAAAAATTATAATATTTTCGAACTGAGGTATCTTTTTATCAAAAGCTTGATATGATAAGTTGGCAGAGCCTAATATTATGCGATTGTCCCCATCATCATTTTCTAAAAGATAAAATTTAGAGTGAATGGTATAAGGTGTAGGTACTCTGACCTCAATTTTTTTATTATTAATTTTTACTTTTGAAGATGTAGATAGATTTTGAAATAGATTTACAGCTTCCAAGGATACATCTCTACTAAATTGAGCCTGAATGTTTTTTGCCATTTGATTAGCGGCAGATTTCATAAAATCATCATATATACCTACTACTATTATAGAATTGCCAAAATTTTGCAAGTATTCGTTTATGAACTCTGGCGAAATTGAATAAGTCACACCTATGAATTTAGAATATTTATTGTAATCAAAAATTTCTTCAATGGAAAGTTCTACTTTTTTGTTATTGCAAATTGTAAATAAAGAAGATTTATCGAAATCTTTTTCTATTGAATCGTTAAATAAATCTATTTGTTTACTTTTCATGTATAAAACCACCTAACACTTTCTGAATATCTGTTTTATATATAATATCATCTATATAACTTAATTTAAATGATAATGTAGATTTATCAAAAAAGATTTTAGTTTTAATGGTGTAAATTAGAAAATAGTTTAAAATAATAGAAATTTACGATATAATAGTTTTAGCTATTGAGCTGACTAAATCGTTTAAGGGGGTGAAATAATGTTAAAAGAAGATAATATAATTGAAAAAATTGAAAAAGCCATAAGAGTTAGTGAAAAATATATAGGTGAGGGTGAAGTAGCTACTTATATTCCTGAACTTGCAAATGTGGACCCTGATGGTTTCGCACTTTCTATAGTTACAGTAGATGGCAAAGTTTATGAATTTGGTGATTTAGATACTGTATTTTCTATGCAATCAATTTCAAAGATTATATCTCTTACTATGGCACTTTTAGATAATGGAAAGGAATTAGTTTTTTCTAAAGTTGGTACAGAACCTACTCCTTATAAATTTAATTCATTAATTCCTATAGATGACAGAGCTTCCAATCCTTTGATTAATGCAGGTGCAATTACAACAGCCTCTCTTATTAAGGGTGATGATGTAGATGATAGATTTGATAGGGTATTAACTTTTGTCCAAAAGTTGGCTGAGTCAGAAGAGGTAAATTTCTTATATAAAGTTTACAATTCAGAAATGAAGACAACTGATGTAAATAGAGCTATCACATATTATTTAAAGAGCAAAGGTATTTTTGAAAAGCCTGTTGAAGAGGTGCTAGATCTTTACATTAGAGATTGTTCAATAGGCATAAAGGCCACAGAACTTGCAAGGCTGGGATCTGTTTTTGCAAATGGCGGCAAAAATTCAAAAGGAGAACAACTTATATCTGAAGATATTGTAAGAATTGTTCTTTCTCAAATGGCATCTTGTGGGATGTATGAGGAAAGTGGTAGATTTTTGATGGAAGTAGGATTTCCTGCTAAATCTGGTGTAAGTGGTGCAATTCTTGGCATAGTCCCGGGCAGATGTGCGATTGTGACATACAGTCCTCGTCTAGATGAGTCGGGCAACAGTATTAGAGGAAAACATCTACTAGATTTGCTATCAGATGAGATAAGATTAAATATTTTTTTACATGAATAAAGGAGATAATAATGGAAGCTTTTAAAGAATTAACAGGTTTTTTAAGTGATACGATATATACATATATGCTTATACCTTTACTATTAGGTTTAGGTTTATATTTTACTTTCAAAATTAAAGGTGGTCAATTTAGAAATATTGGCCATGCAGTTAAATTAATTTCAGCAAAGTCAGATAACAAAGATGCAATTTCGCCTTTTAAAGCATTTACTATTTCGGCAGCATCACATATTGGTACTGGAAATATAGTAGGAGTTGCAGCTGCAATTTCTGTAGGTGGTCCTGGTGCAGTATTTTGGATGTGGATAACTGCTTTAATAGGAGGAGCATCATCATTTGTTGAAAATACATTGGGACAAATTTTTAAGGAAACTAATCCAGATGGCACTTTTAAAGGTGGACCTGGTTATTATATGAACAAGACATTAAAAAAACCAATACTGGGAACACTTTTTTCAATAGTAATTTGTGTTGTTTATGGATTTATGTTTAATGCAATGCAAGCAAACACAATAGCTTCAGGATTTACAAATTCTTTTGATGTTGCACCATGGGTGATAGGACTTATTGTTATAATCATAGCAGCTTTTATAATATTTGGTGGACTAAAGAGAATTGCAGACATTACATCACTTCTTGTGCCTGTGATGGCTATTGCATACATGGCTATGGTACTTTTCATATTAATAACAAATATTACAAAGGTTCCTCACATGTTTGGCTTGATTTTCTCAGAAGCATTTAATTTCAAAGCAGGTTTTGGAGGACTATTTGGAACTGCAATATTAAATGGTGTTAGACGTGGTTTATTCTCAAATGAAGCTGGAATGGGAGCTGTTCCAAACGCTTCATCTGTAGCAGATGTATCTCACCCTGCAAAACAAGGTTTAATTCAAGCTCTTGGAGTTTATCTTGATACAATACTTGTATGTTCAGCAACTGCTTTTGTGGTTATTATTGCAGGTGAAGGAGTATATACTAATCCTGAGCTTCAAGGACTTGGAATTACTCAAGCTGCACTAGTAAGTGAACTTGGACCATGGGCAAGACATTTCTTGACATTTTGTGTATTTATGTTCGCGTTCTCTTCTGTAATTGGTAACTACTATTATGGAGAAAATAATATTTTGAATTTAGGATTTGGAACAGGGGCATTAAATATTTACAGAGTTCTTGTGCTTGGTTTTGTATTTTTAGGTTCAATTGGTGATTTCTCAGTTGTATGGAACACAGGGGATGTGTTTATGGGAATAATGGCTGTAATAAATCTTATTGCTTTAATGGTAATTGGAAAACTTGCCGTGGCGACTTATTACGATTATTTTGACCAATTAAAACAAGGTAAAGATCCAGTATTTGTACCTGAAAATATTGATGTATTAAAACCGTATCTTTCAGATATAACAGCTTGGAATAAAAGAAAATAAAATATAATATAGTAATACTTTTAAAACTGACCTTTAGAATATCTAGAGGTCAGTTTTTTGGTATCATCAATTTTTAAATATCAACATCATAACACAGATAAGTTTTTCATTATATTAATTAAATTCAAAATATTTTATTTATTCAAATAATTTTAAAATATTAAAATACAAACCTGAATATTTAGTACAATTTTACATGGCAATTAAAATGGCATAATATACTATTTAATCATGATTATTTTATAGATTTTAACAAATTTTTCAAATATAAATAAAAAAATACTTATCCGTTTAAAGCCCAAAAATAAAGATTTTTCTGTAGTAATATAAATAAATCGGTAGACTTGAACATTATTTAAATATATAATAGTGATGTGTTAGAGTTTAACAAAAAGACAAATTCTTATAATAATTTGATTGAATTTTTGAATATTAAAAACCAATTTTCAAATTTTACAGAAATTATATTTATTTTATAATATATAAGATAATCTTCTTTTTATTAAACTACATACAAATAAATACATATATTTTTATATGAAAAACATATCGAAAGGAGAAAGAAAATTGATAGAATCAGAAAAGAGAATTAAATGGTATATGCTATCATTTATGGCGTTTTCTACTCTTTGGGGTTTTGGTAACGTTGTAAATGGATTCTTATATTTTAATGGCGTTCAAGTTATATTCTCGTGGATAATGATGTTTCTACTTTATTTTATTCCAAACGCTTTTATGGTTGGAGAATTAGGTAGTGCATTTAAAAATGAAGGTGGAGGAGTAACTTCGTGGATTCGCTCTACAACTAACGAAAAACTTGCATATTATGCTGGATGGACTTATTGGGCTTGTCACATAACATATATTGCCTCCAAAGGATCAGGTGGACTTAAGGCTTTATCTTGGATGATTTTCCAAAGTTCTGAAGCTTATGATGCTATACCGACAATATATATTCAAGTTGCAACCCTTGTTGTATTTTTATTTTTCTGTTGGGTAGCTAGTAGGGGTATTAACCCTCTTAAAAACCTTGCAACTCTTGCAGGTTCATCTATGTTTGTTATGTCGATTTTATATATTTTGATGATGTTTGCTGCACCTAAAATTAATCCAGGTGGAGGATATTTATCAGCAGACTGGACTTTTGACAATTTGATACCAACTTTTGACATGAAGTATTTCACTTCACTGTCAATTCTTGTTTTTGCAGTTGGTGGAATTGAAAAAATGAGTCCATATGTAAATAAAATGGAAGGTGACCCTTCTAGAGCTTTTCCTAAAGCGATGATATTTGCAGCAATTATGGTAATTATTTCAGCTATCTTTGGCACTATAGCAATGGGAATGATGTTTGACCCTGAACTTATAAACGCAAGTCCAGAAGCTTTTGACTCATATTTAGCTAATGGTGCATATATGGCTTTCCAACAGCTTGGTGAATATTACGGAATAGGCAACACATTGATGATTATTTATGCACTATGTAATACAATTGGACAATTCTCTACATTAGTTGTAAGTATTGATGCTCCACTTAGAATGTTATTAGAAGATGACAGAGCAAATAAATTTATCCCAAGAACTCTTCTTAAAAAGAATAAATATGGTGCATTTATAAACGGTATAAAACTTATTGTTATTCTTTGTGGTGCAATAATAGTAGCCCAAATAGTAGCACCAGGTGCAGCAGCAGTATTAAGACAGCTTACAAAATTAAATTCTATAGTAATGCCACTGCGTTATTTATGGGTATTCGTAGCATATATTGCACTTAGAAAGAAAACTAATGAGTTTCCAAGAGAATATAAATTCGTAAAAGGCAACGGAATAGCTTTATTTTTCGGTGGATGGTGTTTCTTCGTGACAGCAGCGTGCTGTTTACTTGGAATAATCTCAGATGATCCATTCCAAATGATGTTAAATATTATCACACCAGTAGTTTTAATAGCACTTGGTATGATTCTTCCAGTACTTCGTGCTCGTGAAGACAAAAAACTAGGAATTGAAAAATAATTTAAAATTAAAGAGTCGGCTATCCGGCTCTTTTGTTTTAATAAATAGTATTAAGGTAAAAATAAATTAGAGGTGAAATCATGAAATATTTAGAATTAGCAGAGGAACTACTTGAATTTAATAAAAAAAGTGCAAGTATGTTTCACTCTATAGACAATATAAAAAAATACATGGAAAAAGAAGATTATATCTATTTAAATGAAGGAGAAGACTGGAATTTAGAAAAAGGAAAAACTTATTATACAACTAGAAATGGATCAAGTTTAATTGCTTTTAAAATTGGCAAAGATTTGAGCGATTATCACTTCCAAATGACAGCATCGCACAGTGATTCACCAACATTTAAAGTAAAAAGTGTTCCTGAACTTGAAGGACCTGATGATTATATAAAATTAAATGTAGAAGCATATGGTGGAGTTATAGATTCAACTTGGTTTGATAAACCGCTTACATTAGCTGGCAGAGTTCTAGCGAAGAATGGAAATAAAATTGAATCAAAATTATTATATATAGATAAAGATATCTTAATTATTCCAAATGGACCAATTCATTTTAATAGAAATATAAATGACGGATACAAATATAATAGACAAGTAGATCTTTGTCCACTATTTTCAGCTGGAGAACTCGAAAAAGGCTCATACGATAAAATGATTGCAGAAGAAGTTGGAGTATCAGAAGAAGAGATAATAGCTAAAGACTTATTTTTAGTAAATAGACAAGAAGGTAAAATTTGGGGAGTAGAAAAAGAATTTATATCTACACCAAAATTAGATGATCTTGAATGTGCATTTACTTCAATGAAAGCATTTATATCTTCACAAAATGATAAAGCTATAAATGTGTATGCTTGTTTTGACAATGAAGAAGTTGGCTCTAATACAAAACAAGGAGCTATGTCCACTTTTCTATATGACACATTAAAGAGAATAAATAATAATCTGGGTTATAAAGAAGAAGAATATTTTAAAGCAATTAGCAAAAGTTATTTAGTCTCATGTGACAATGCACATGCAGTTCATCCAAATCATCCAGAAAAAACAGATGATGAGAACAAAACATTTATGAATGGTGGAATAGTTATAAAAGAAGCTGCAAACCAAAAATACACATCAGACGCATTTAGCCAATCAATATTTAAAACGATAGTATCTAGAGCAGGAGTGCCTTATCAACACTTTGCAAATAGAAGCGACATTGTAGGAGGCTCTACACTTGGAAATCTTTCCAATACACAAGTTTCAGTACATGCAGTAGATATTGGTCTTGCACAACTAGCAATGCACTCTAATTACGAAACAGGAGGAGCAAAAGATGTCTACTATGCAGTAAAAGCACTAGAAGAATTTTATAACACGAATATAAGAATCGACAGTGCAAATTCTGTAGAGATAGAGTAAATAGAATTATAACAATAGAATAAAGTTAAAAGACTGCGAGGGCAGTCTTTTTTTTATGAAAATTAACTTTTTCAGAAAATCAGCCATAAAGAAAATAACGTTAACATTATATTTTTATATATTAATTGATTTTAATTCACATTTAATTAGAGTATAACAATTTATATATAAAAACAATTGAACATTTAAAGAATATTTTATTATGTTGATAAATTAATCGATTTTATCTAGCTAAAATCTTAATTTTCTTGTGGAATTATTATATAAAGAAATGCAAAATACTAAATATTTGATATAATAATACTATACAATAATTTCATATAATAATCATTTTATATGTTTATACAATAATGTTTATATGTGAAAAAATAAAAATATAGAAATTATTTATATATAAAATTTTTAAGTGTTATTAATATTAATAGTGGATTTTTAGAACATCGTTTTCTAAATGGATATTATGTATTGTTTTGGAGAGATTATGGACACTAATAATATACGAAAATTATCTAGAAAAGAATTGCTTGAGCTTCTCATTGATCAGATGAAAGAAAATGAAGAACTTAAAGTAAAATTACAACAAAAAGAAAGAGAGTTGGAGAATATACATATAATATCAGCTAAAGCTGGTTCTTTGGCAGAAGCTTCGCTAGAACTCGTGAATATTTTTAAGAAAGCTGATGAAGCGGCAGAGTTATATTTAAATAATTTAAAATACATAAATGAAAATGGAGAAGATTCGTAATTTATGCTATTAAAAAACAATAAAAATTTGAAGGAAATACCGAATATTTCTAATCTTGAAGAAGAATTAGATAGAGTAAATAAAAAGATAAAATTTAATAAAGCTGTAAGATCCACAATATATGGATTAATTGTAGTTACGGCAGTTGCCATTTTAGTTGCGACTTTGTGGATGCCTATACTTCAAATATATGGAAATTCTATGATTCCAGCTATTTCTGAGGGCGATATAGTGCTGAGTTTAAAGTCTAAGTCTTATAGCAGAGGGGATGTTGTGGGCTTATATTATGGAAATAAACTGTTGGTCAAAAGGATAATTGCAGGTCCTGGAGATATTGTTGATTTTGATTATGATGGAAATGTTTATGTAAATAATGAAAAGCTTGAGGAAACTTATATCAAAGACAAAGCCTATGGAGAGATAACTATAAGACTTCCTTATCAAGTTCCAGAAAATAGATGGTTTGTACTGGGAGATCATCGCCAAACGTCAATAGATTCCAGAAATCAAGTAGTAGGAGCAATAGCAGATGAGCAAATTGTCGGTAGAATTGTTTTTAGGATATGGCCAATAAATAATTTAGGAAATATTAATTAACTTATTTTAAGGTGAGATAGAATTGAAAAATAAAATTTTCGAAAAAATAGCTAATATCTATAGAGAAAAGATATTAAATAAAAAACTTCATAAAATCTTTGTTGGTCTCGCTGCTGTTGTTGTGTTTATTACCTCATATGCATTGATTTTACCTGCCATTACCATTGAAAAGAATAAAGCTATTGATAATAATATTCCTATTGACAATGATAACTATGTTTCAGAAAGCTTGCAATTAGATGACGTCAATAAAGATACCCCAGATGAAGATGAAAAGCCTAGTGAGGATTTTCAATTAAAACCCTATGATTATGAGGAGAAAAAGTTAGAAGAAGATTTAAACAAAAAAATAGAAGATAATAAAGAAGAGAAAAAGATAGAAGATAATAAAAACATTGATTTTAACGAAGAATCAGAAGAATTAACTAAAGAATACATTGAAGAAGAGAAAGAACAAAACGATATTTTAATTAAAAGAGATATTGATTTTTCATATAATAACGGCAAAATTTTTGGTAAGGTTAAAGTTCTTAATTCGTTGTTGCCTGAAAATGCAGTGTTAAAAATATCTCCAATTGAAAATAAAAATATTGAAGACGGCGATGTTTATAACAAATTAAATTATTTTTCTTATAAAGATTATTTATTAGATAAAGATGATAATAGAATAATAAATAACTCCACTATTTTTGAACAAATAAAACTTAATGCAGAAAAAGATGATGCGCTATTTAGAGAATTTGATTTTAATAAAGATAGTGAATTTATTAAAAAAATTAATCAAATTGAAGATAAAATAGATGGCAAAGTCGAAGAAGTTTTATTGTTTGATATTTCTTTTTATACATCAGAAGGAGAATATCTTCCTGTTTCCGAAGATGCCACAATTAACTTTTCTCTAGAAGATTATAGTATGTCTAAAAGTAGTGAAGAAGAAATATTGGTGGCTCATTTTGATAAAGATGGGCTTAAAATTTTGCCTACAGAAGTTCAATTAGATAATGAAGATAAAGTGGAAGAAGTTGTATTTAATACCAAAGGTTTTTCGGTATTTGCAATAATTAAACAATCTTCATGGACAGAAGTTAGGCTTCCACATGATGAATATACAATAATCACGCCTTCTTCTGCAAATGAAATAAAGACAATGTCATTAACTAACGATGGTTTAGTGGGTTTAAATTTAAATTTAGATGATGTAGTTGCGAGAAATGGCGGTTTAAATACTGAAAGACCATTTGAATTTAAGAATTTAGATAATAGAGATTATTACACTTCTTTTGCGATTAATAAAAACACTGACAATACTTACACTATTCAGAATAAAATCAATAGATGGTACCTATCTTTTGCAGGTGGCGACATAAGTTATAGTTCGACACCTACTAAATTTAAACTCTTTGAAAATGCGAAATATCCAGGCAAAGTTAGGATACAAAGTGCTGAAAGTTTAGGAGATAAACCTTTAATACTTGTATATAATAGTTCTAATAATAAATATGAAGTCCGTCAAACCTACGACATAGATGAAAATATAGATTATTCCTATCATCAATTTATTAAAAATAGAATAGGTTCAGTTTATAAAAAATTAAGTACTCAAGATTTGAACAACATGCCTGAATCTGCTGAATTTATTATTGTAAGTGAAAGAGCAGGTACGGCAGCGGGTGTCTATAGAAGTTTGTCGTCTAATTTAGTTGATTCAAAGTATACTTCCCCATCACAATACCATTTTGACAGTGTCCTGCTCAATAAACAAAATGATAAATATTATTTGGAATATGACCCTAAAAGAAGTAATCGATATACTGAACCTAGCGATTGGAAATTTGAAAAGGTAGAAGGAGAAGCCAATACTTTTTATATCAAAGATGATTTTGGTAATTATTTAAAAACAATATCAAATCCTGTTATCACTGGGTTAAATAATGGTGCATTATCACTTGTAAATAAGGAAGAAGTCACTAATCAGAGACTAATGACTGACGAATTTAAGTTCAATATGAAAATATATACAAATGGAGAGGTAGAGTTAATCAATAAAGCACAAGTTTCTGGTAGAAACTACGGAATAAATCTAGACTCGAGAGATCATACTTCTTGGCAAGCTTGGCCAACTACTGATAATAATAGAGTATTTCTAGCTAAAGAGGACGATAGTTCTTTTAAAGATTTAGGTCAAAATGAAGATAATTTAGTTGAGGCGATAGTTCCTGATGGAAACTATATTATATCCAATGAATCAGCTACTAATATTATATCTAGAAGAAAAGCACTCACTAAATTGCCAGTTATTTCATCTAAAGATATAAATGGACAAATTATGAATGGTAAGGGAAAATATTTCATAGGTGCTGACATGTTTAATTTTAAGAGGATGCCAGATGGGAGCTATAGAATAACTTCAGAAACTCTTGAAGAACTTAACGAAAGCCTTAAACTTACTAATGTAGATACTGGCAATAATGAATATAAAAGACTTTATTTTGGTTCTACAAAAGTTATGAAAGACTCAGATATTTTAAAAATATCAACAACTGAAGATAACCCGGATTTATTTTATATCTACAGTCAATTCGGATCACTGCAGCTGTTTAATTCTATTTGGGCTTCCAAAGTAGGAAATTTAGGTGAACCTTTGAGGCTATACCGTGTAACTGATAGAGATAGGGCTTATAATACCAGATTTACACATCAAGAAAACATGCCTACAGAAAAGCTAGCAGATATTTCTAATGGAAAATATACTATCGGTAATAGTCCAAATATTCAAGATGATTTTTATAATCCAGAAGATTCAAATCACCAAGAGTTTGTGGATAGACAAGTTTATAACAGTTTGCAATACGATTTTACTAAAGGAGATGGCTGGCTTCATTTTAATGAAAAGACTGAAAATGATAATACAAAACATCATACCGTTGAAAGTGCAGATGAAAACTTTGATTTAAGTGAATGGGAATTTATCCAAAGTGGTGATCCAGGCCATTATTATATAAAAAATAATAATGGAAATTACCTAAGTTTAGCAGATGGAAAACTGCAACTAACTTCCACTGAGACAAAGCTAAGTATTTATAAGAATGATTTAAAGTACGACCAAATCATAATTACACAAGGCAATTATAGGTTGCGTTATGATAATGGATGGAAAGTTGTTACCACTTATACCCCATTAAATAACAGTGATTACCACTATTTAGGTGCTAAAATAATAGATAATTTAAATTTCAAGTTGACTAATCCAGATGAAAATCACGCTAATAATTGGCTAAATAATGTTCGACTTAATGAAAGAGTTTGGGCAGAAGATTTGGATAATAGCTTAGCAAATAATATACCTAAAGGTTATTATGAAGAATTGGGACCAATCGGCCGAGCATTTAATAAACAGAATGCAGGAGTGAAAAATCCGTATACAAATTTATATAGAATGAGTCAGAGTCTTGATAATTTACCGACATATATAAATGATGAAGCATTAAAAGATCATTTCAAAGAATATGGATTGTTAGGTTGGGAAATAGAAATTGACGGCATAACTTATTTAATAGATAAAGATTCTGATTTTACTGAGATGACTAAAAAAATAGATGGAACTGATGTCAGCGGTATAGTCGTTAAAAAAGAAAATGTAACTATAGATTATATAAAAGCGGAGGAAGATTTATTCATTCCTTTCAATAATGAATCGCCGCTTACTACCAAATGGTTGGAGTTATCGTCTCCTCTTTATTTCTATTTTAACTTTGGCAAAGGAATAATGGATGTTGAAAGAGGTATCAGCTCTTCTGAAGCATTGCAAAGAGAAAATAACGTCACAATCACCCCAGTGCTTGCTTATGGAAGGGTATTTTTTGGACAAGAATTAGATTTAAATCATGATAATACTTCTGTTATAACAATGGATTATAATATCAAAAATAAGATTAAGAGTAATAATTCACTTCAGTTCCCAAATGAATTGTCCGATTTATTAAATGAAGATATAGAAAATCAATTGGTGTTTAATTATATTAGTTCAATTCCGACAACAAATGAAAATATCAATAATGAAGTTCTATTTTATGAACCCAACTTGCCAGTGACAAGTGATTTTATAAAAGAACAAGGACTTGGGTGGGTCAGAGAAACTAATAATGTATTGGGTATTGTAAAAAAATCAATTGAAAATGATGCTGATATAATTTTTGAACCTGATAAGAGAAATATTACTACAGATAATTATAAAATCGATTATATAAATTTAAATAAGACAAATAATGGGAATTTTTTGCAAGGTATAGTTTATGCCAAAACTGCAGAATTAATTGTAGAAAAAGCTTTTAAAAACTTGACACCTGATGAACTTGAAAAAATAAGACAGCCTCACGAAACTAGCTATGGCACTTTTGAGAATTTTCATGTTGACATTATGGTTGATGAAAATAGAAGTAATGGGGATCGCAGTAGAGTATATGACGATGTATTATACAAACTATCATTTAATAGAACTGAAAGCGGAAATACCATTGCGACGAGATATCCTAAAGTGGGCGATATGCCAATTGCATACTCTTCAATTGAAAGAGTTAAAACAATATATGAACCTTCACAATATAAAGTAAAGTGGGTTGTGAGAGCTTTTCAAGACGAACAATTTACTTTACATGAGAAGGGAGTAAACATAAAGGATGATACAAGAACTCTTTATTCTAGAATAGAAGAATATAAATATGGCGTGGATAGACCTCTAGAAGTTAAGAGGAGTTTAGATGCTAATCAGATAGAAGAACTTAAAAATATAAAGTCTGATGTTTTAACTTTGGGAGAGTACAATTATGTTAGATTTAACAATCTATATACAAATGGCGGTGTTGTCTTAATTAAAAAATATGACAAAGACACATTGCAAAGAGTCAAAGGAATTGAATTTGCTTTATATAAACTTGAAGACGATGATGAAATATTAATTGGAAGTAATTTAACTTCTGAAAATGGGACAGTTGCATTTCGTGATTTAAAAGAAGGCAGATATCGTTTAAAAGAGATACTACCTGAAAACAGTATTTATAATGAATTAGAAAATATTGATTTCGAAATGGTAAAAATTCAAGATGCACAGAAAACTTATTACACTATAAAAGAAGCTATAAATAAGCCGCAAGAGTTCATAATTAAACCTAGTGAGTTATTAGATGGACAAGTCACTACAAATTATATTGAAATATATAATACAAATAAAAATAAAAATTTGGTAATCGAGAAAAATTTCCAAGATATTCTCTATACCGAGTATCAAGAAGTTCTTCCGAATTTTAAGGTTATAGTCTTTGGTGAAAAAGACGGAGTTGTTTATTCGAAAGAACTCAATTATGAAAATGCTAGCTCATCCACTTATTCACAAAAGATTATTTGGAAACTTGATTATTTAGAGGCGGAAGATAGTACTACGAAAATTTCACCATTCGAACTTGATGAAATACAAATCCGTGAAGAAAATTATGAACATAATAATTATCCTGTTGTAAAACGCAAGGCGTACTTCAATGGAGTCCAAAAGAATTTAATTGAATATCCATTTATCATTAAAAAAGATGAATTAAATCAAGATGAGGATGCATCGAATACTTTTAAAATTCAGAATTTATATACTGATACATTTGAGGTAGTAATCCAAGTTTATGGTAGAGATAAGAATTACAATCACAACAGAGCCATAAGTGATATGGAATTTGAAATTTATGGTGATGCTGATGAGAGTAAGACCGATACTATGGGAAGAGAATTTGAAAATTTAGGTATTTTATATAGATTAGATAAACCATCTAAAGAAGGTGGAGACCTACAAAGAGCTTTTACAACGGATTCAAAAGGACAGACTAGAATTTTAAATTTAGTTTATTACAAAGGATCTAGGTATGTAATAAGGCAATCTAAAAACCCAGGTGATATTGAAGGACAAGAAGATGTTATTTATTATGGAATTGAGAGACCTCTCTTTATAAATTTAAAAGAGGTAGATGGCGAGCTTGTTCCAGTTGTTAGTCCAAATGATTCGGTAAAGGGTAGAATGGAAACAAGCTATCAAGGTGGTATGCTGATAATTGATATAAATTTAGATAGGACAAACTATAAACTTCCAGAAACTGGAGGAGTTGGAATTAATTTTGTTCATAAAGTTGCCATGGGAATAATAATACTCTCGGCAGCTTTATTATATAAAAATTATTATTTATTTAAAAAAGGAGAAAAGTAAAATGAATATGCTAAAGAAAAAATTTATTTCAATAGCGTTATTATTAGGATTAATTATAACAACATTTGTTCCTAACCTAGTAGATGCTGCAAGTGAAGGAACGATAACCGTAGAAAACCCAACTGAGGGCAAAAATTATACTCTATATAGAGTATTTGATTTGACTTACAATGAAGAGGTAGGTGCATATACTTACACAGTAGCTAAAAAAGAATTTGAAAATGTATTGCAAAAATCTGAATATAGTGCTTTGTTGTCCACTAAAAATATTACTAAAGCAGGTGAAAGCTATAAAGTAATTAATGCAGAACCTTTAAGAGATGGAACAATAAATCCATATGATTTTTCTATATGGTTACAAGATAAAATTGCCAATTTTGAATCTATTGGAGCTTCAACTAACACAAGTCCTAAACCAACTTGGACTGGATTAAATCCACTGGGATATTTTATGGTTAAATCTGATGCTGGTACAGTAGTTTCTTTGACTTCTACAGATTATGAGGCGAAAGTTTATGAAAAAAATATTTTGCCAACATTTACCAAAACAGTTAAGGGTGGAAGTGCTGATGATTATAAAAATTTAGCTTATGCAAATGTAGGAGAAGAACTTGATTTTAAAATAACATTTGATGTTCACAATCATGCCAATGCAGCTTATACACTAAAAGATGTATTACCTGAAGGCTTAGACTTTGTAGAAGGTTCATTAAAAGTACAAATGGATGAAGGTGACTTTGCGGCAGAAAAATATACAATTACAAAAAATTTTACTGATGGAAAGAATCTTGAAATAAATTTCCCGTTAAAAACTGTACAAGAAATAGCAAAAGGCTTGCGTGGTGAAAATAACACTGTGGATAGAGATAAACTCGAAGATAAAAAAACAATCACTATTGTGTATAGAGGGAAATTAAATGCTAAAGCTAATATGAGTAATCACAATACTTTCACGGAAGATAATTCTAACAAAAATAGTGCAGAGCTTAATTATGATACAAGTGTAGACCCAATAAAAGCCGCAGCTGAAGTTAGAACTGCTGATTTTCAAATCAAAAAATTTGCCAAAAAAGATGACGAGGAAATTGTACTTTCAGGTGCTAAATTTAAAATCTTCACACAAGGAACTGGTGGCGAAGCTCTAAGATTTGCAAAAGAAGATGCAGGCGAAATCTATATTTTAGGTGGAGATGTAGAAGAGATAACTACTGATGATTCTGGAATTTTTACAATAAAAGGACTTAAAACTGGCACTTATTATATAGAAGAAACACAGGCTCCTGATGGTTTTAATCAACTTCAAAATAGATTTAAATTAGTTATTGCAGAAGATAATATATCTGAACCTACAAAATTAGAATATAAATTGACTATTGAAGAAAATCAAGAAGAACAATTATCCGACAATGTAATAAAAATTGAAAACATGAGTGGAAATAAACTTCCAGAAACTGGTGGTATTGGACGTAAGGTAATTTACACTGCAGGTGGAATTTTATTCTTCGGTGCTCTAGTGCTTCTTATTGCAAGAAAGAAAAGCAATAGCGAAATAGATTAATTTCAAGGGGAGATAAATGTTTAGGGATAAAATAAATTTAATATTAGTAATTTTTCTTATACTAGGAATCTCCCTATTATTGTATCCGAGTATAGCAGATTTATATAATGCAAATAAAAGCACTAAAATAATCAATGAATACAATGATAGTATTAAGGCTTTGAGTGAAAAGGAAATTGAAGATGTGTTTAACAAGGCTAAGAATTATAATCAAAGGCTCATAAAAAAGAGGTTTTCTCAGGACATGAGCCTATCCGAATTAAAAGAATATAATTCTATGCTAAAATTTGGTGCAAATGAAGCTATGGCGATGGTTGATATTCCGTCAATCAATATAAGGCTTCCCATCTTTCATGGAACTGATGAAGTGACTCTTCAATCTGCTCTAGGTCATATTGAATGGACATCTTTGCCAGTTGGTGGGAAAAGTACACATTGTGTGATAACGGGGCATAGAGGACTGGTGTCTGCTAGATTATTTACTGATCTAGATCAATTGATACCTGGCGATGTATTCACTATAAGAGTTTTGAATAGAGAATTATTTTATAAGGTTGATGAGATTACAATAGTTGAACCTCATGAAATAAATAATATTTTGATAGAAAAAGGAAAAGACTACACTACTCTTTTGACCTGCACACCTTATGGTGTAAATACTCATAGATTATTGGTGCGAGGATATAGAATTGATGATTTGTTCGACGTATCTCATGTAAGTGCTGAAGCAGTGAGGATAAAACCTTTTGTTGTAGCTTCTATTATGACAATACCAACTGCACTAATATTGGGAGCAATTATATTAATAATAGACAAAAATAGGAGGAAACGATAAATGAAAAAAATATTTTCTTTACTTTCTATATTGCTCTTATTTATTTGTCTACCTAGTACAATATTGGCTGAAGATGGCATGATAAAAATAATCTCCTCTCAAAATATTAAAGTATATTATTTTGAAAATTTGAAGAATTTAAATATCTATGATGAAGATGAAAAGTTTAATATATTGACATCTGAAGAACAAAATAATATTAAGTATAAATTACAGTCTTATATTTATAGTCATAATATAAAACCATATGACAATTTAAAACCTAAGAACAATGAATTAATATATAAAACTGATAAAAGTGGATTTTATCTTTTTGTGTTTGAGAAAAAAGAAGAATCAGACAAAATAGTTGCCAGTGATATTGTTTTGGTTAAATACACTGGAGATAGTTTCGATATGAAAATAAAGCCTGAAAAATTAGATAAAAAAGAATTTCAGGAATTAACAGTGATTATGGATTGGAAAGATAAAATTCTGGTAGAGAAGGTTTTGCTTGGACTTTATGATGAAGATAATAATCTGATAGATAAAATTTGGCTATCTAAAGAGAATAATTGGAGATATACTTTTTCTGATTTGAATCCTCTAAAATATTATTCTATTTGGCCGCAGAATTTAAAAAACATAAAATTTAAAATAAATCGGATTGGAAATGTAGTATATATCAAAAACACAGATGAAAAATACATTGAAGAATTGCCGCAACTTGATGGCAATTTTGACAAAGATTTAGATAAAGGGACTGGAATTTTTTATTATAATTCTGAAGATAATAAAACTTATGATATTTCTGTGGAAAAAAGAGAAGAAAATAATACAGATAACAATTATTACAAAAAAGATATAGAAAAAGACTTTGAATTTGATGATAAAAATAATTCGGGATATATAAATAAAAAAACTGTCGAAGAGGAAAAAGGCGACTTGAATAATAAGAAAGAAGAAAAACTACCTCAAACAGGTTTGTTGTGGTGGCCTGTTCCAATACTAATTGGCATTGGTTTATTTATTTTTATTTTGAGTTTTAAAGGCGAAAGAAATGAAGATAAAAATGAAGATAAATAAGAAAAATATGAGACTTGCGGGAATATTTTTAATACTATTGGGAATATTACTTGGAGTTAATAATATTTACGAAAGCCTAAATGCACAGAAAAAAAGCCAAATAATTTTAAATGGACTAGAAGATTTAGGTGGTGTAAAAAAGGAAGTACCTGATATTGAAATGGAACTAAATTATCCTATAAAAACTATCAATGGGATAGATATAATAGGCTATTTAGAAATTCCAAAATTACAAAAAAAGTTACCAGTAGCAGCAACTTGGGATTATGAAATAATGAAGAGCTGTCCCAACAGATACAAAGGAAAGAAATATTTAGAGCCTTTGATTATTCTGGGGCATAATTATCGAAGTCATTTTAAAGATATATCAAGATTAGACAGAGGTGATGAAATAATTTTTACTGATGTGTTGGGAAGAAGTCTATATTACACTGTTGACATAATGGAAATTATTGATGGTAATGATATAACAAGTATGGTAAGTACAGATTATGATTTGACATTGTTCACTTGTACCTTTGATAGAGTAAATCGTGTGACGATAAGAGCTATGAGAAAATGAAACTTTTTCTTTTTGAAAATAAATATTTTAAATAAAAGAGACGCTTTAAGCGTCTTTTTTAATGTGTTAGATACTCAAAAAAGAACTCTTCTAGTCGGTAGGGTGAGATAGAAAATTAATTATTGAGATTATTTTGTTTTTTTAATTGAGTGATATTAGTATTAAATAAAGTCTTTATCGTAGAATGCGTAAATAAAAATAATAAGTCATAAAATTTAATATTTAAAATTTATTATTTATAGTGATTAAATATAAGTTGATAGGTTTTTGTTGATAGTTATTTTTTGAAAAGTGTTTATCTAATTTTCTATAATTAATAGAATATGGGTATTTTATTTTTTGGGAGATAAAAATCAATATGTTCTAATCTATGGATATGGAGATTATTTTATTGTTACAAGTATTCATAGAGTATGGTGCATTTATTAGAATTTTAATTTGAAATTATTATTACTAATATAAACATAAAGCCACCGTTTTATGCCAATTATTCACATTTTAAATAACTATTAGAAAAATTTTTTAATTATGTAAAATTTTATTTACAAAAATTATTGACGTCAAAAAAATTTTTTTATATTATTGGATAATAGTATAAATGATTATTGTTTCAAGTGATATTATATAACGCATAATGTGTATTTTGTAGGAATAATTAAATATTAGATAATACATTGAATAAATTATATATAAATTATGATTATTTTTCAATTTTATAAATGATAGTAAATTTTAAATATGTGGAGGATATTCATCTGATGAATAAAAATAATATTAATAAGAAAATTTTATCTATTTCTTTGGCGGTGGTAATGCTCTCAAGTGGTTTGCCATATAATGTTTTTGCGACTGATCAAATAGAACAGTTGGATACTATAGCGTCAAAAATTGTAAATAGTGAAGGTATTCAAAATGATTTGAGAATGGCATCCGCCCCAGCAGAAGATAAAAAAGAAGAGCATGAATTAAAAGCTAAATTCTTTTTGGATGGGAAAGAATTCAGTTATAATTCAAACGCGGTATTTTTTAAAAAAGACAATTTAGCAGGACAAGAAATTAATAAGGCTAAAAAAGGTGAAGTAGTTGCCTATCATGTAGCTATTAGTAACGATTATACAGATGTCGGAATTTATATTGATGATAAAAAAATGAATGGGCAATTTGGTATATTTACAATGCCTGATAAAGATGTTGAACTCAAAATATATTTAATAAATGTTAAACCCGAAGAGTTCGGTAAAGAACATAAATTGAGTGGGAAATTTATACTTAATGGAGAAGATTATAAACAATCGGCAAATATTAAGTTTCAGGAGGATAATAGCAATGGAAAATTGATTACATCTGCAGAGCCTGGGCAAAAAGTATATGTATATCCAATAATAGATAATGGAAATTATATAGCAAAAAAAATGCGAATAAATGATGGGAATCCTATTTTTGAAAGAACTTTTATTATGCCTTATGAAGATGTTGAGGTAATTGTCGAATTAGAACCGCAACCTCCAATAAATGGTTTACCAAAAAACAATCATTATGAAATTACAACTAAATATTTCTATAAAAATGAAGAATATAAACCGCAAAATGGCAAAGTGCCAAGTGTTAAATTTCATAAAGATGATAAAAATAGAGAAGTGCTAAAGGATAAATTTGATACGCAAGATGAAAATCAAAAGATTTACGCTGATGTGGAAGTAAATAATGACTTTCTAGAAGTAGAAGAAATGCAAATTGACGACTATGAAGTTACTGAAAATACTTTCACTATGCCAAAAAATAATATGACCTTGAAAGTTTATCTAAAAGACAAAGAAAAGCTATCTTCACCAGTTGTTAGTGATATAAATGAAGATGATAATGTATTATATGTATCAGAACCTAAAGATGCAGATAAGATTACCTTAAAATTTGAAGATGCTAAAGAATTAAGTGTAATAAAAGTTGGTAATAGTTGGAAATTAAAAGAAGACTCTACAACTCTCGGTTTAGCAAATTCAAAAATCAGAATTCCAATTAGTGCAAAATATGCTAAAAATGGTCAAAAAATTAAAGTTACGAATTTTAATACAAAAACTAAACAAAATTCAGTTACAGTTGAAAAGATTGTGGGCAAAAAAGATAAAATAAAACCAAATTCACCTTTAAAAGCAGAGACTATTAAAGATACAAATAGAGTATTTGTCACACTTCCTCAAAACAAAAAGAATGAAAGTGATATAAAAGAAAATTATAAAATTGTAGTCACTAAAGATGGTCATGTCTTAACTGAGAAAAAATTGACAAAATCTGAAGTTCTTGAACTGGATAAAAAATCTGCTACTTTTGTAGTTATATTGTCAAAGGGAGAAAAGCGAATAGAAAAAGGCGATATTATAATTGAAGGCGGAGAAGAAACTGTAGTAAATTCTGATGACAAATTGAAAGTGCATACAGAAGATTTAAAAGGAATAAAATCTGATGAAATTGATGTTACTATAAAAGCTACTGACGAAACACCTCGACCTAAGCCAACACCAGATGATGAAGATGAGTCCTATATCCTTGGTAACTTTAAAGAAATACATGTATACAATGTAAATAGAGATGGATTATTAAAAGTAAACGAAGGAAGTACTATAATTATAGAACCAAAAAAAGGGACTAAAAATGAAAAATTTAAAACATCAGCCAAGCCAAATGGCATCGATGCACAAAAGATGCATGGTTTTAGACTTATTAAAGAAAAAAATAGTAAAACCACAAGAAATCAAAGAAATTTTAGATGGAAGTTCTAAAGAAATAAATTTTATTCCAAAAAAAGATTTGACTATTGTTTATGAATACAGAAAAGATATAAACACTTCTAAAAAAGGTAATGAAGATAGCACGGTTCCAACACCAAAGCCGAAAGAAAACGATAAAAATATTCCTTCGCCATTTCCTAAAAATGATAATAGAGAAAAAGATAAATTTAATAATCGCAAGCGTAACAAAATTAGCATAAAACATATATACAAGAATATGCCAGAAATCAAAAAAACTGTAGAAACTAAGTACAAGGCATATATAAAAGGATACGAAGGCAATTTAATAAAACCAAATGCTAAACTCACTAGAGCCGAAGTAGCTATGATGATTTCAAATATAAAAGGTTTGGATAAAAATATTACAAATAGCAAGTTGAGTGATGTTGATGGCAAATGGTACAGTTCTGCAATTAATAATATTTATGAAAAAGAGCTAATTAAAGGTTATCCTGATGGTAGTTATAAGCCAGATTCTTTAGTTACAAGAGCTGAATTTGTTCAAATAATAAAATCTATGGACAAGAGCAATGTATCTAAAGCTCCATTTACTGATATTAAAGGCCACTGGGCAGAAGATGCTATAAATATAGCTTATGGCAATGGAAGAATAAAGGGTTATGGAGATGGAACTTTCAAACCAGATGCCAATATAACAAGAGCAGAAGCTGACACAATATTAAATTCTTTGACAGGCAGAAAAATAGATAAGTCTTTATTAGATAAAGAAGTAGAAAATGGCAAAAATTTTGCCGATTTAGATAAAAATCACTGGGCTTATTACGAACTTTTATCTGCAGCAACGGATTATTAATACTGCGTACTACAAACTTAATATAATAAAATAAAAAAGACCGCATCTATATTTTTATAAAGAATGTGGTCTTTTTTATTTGAAATAGGGTTTTTATATTCAATGAATTAAAATTATAATATGATTTTAGATTTCGTTCATTTTGTTAAATAAATTTGAATATTTATCGTATAATTCTTTCATGTCTTGTGCACTCATCAATGTAGTAAAAGAAGAATTTTTTAAGTTATTCATATCTTTTAAAATATTATTTCGTATTGAGCCATCTATTGCCACAGTTATTGGAGCTATATCTTTTGTTGAATAAATATTTTTAAAAAACATGGTGTCTTCGTTGGCGAAAATATTAAATTTATTGAAATGAAATGCATTTGCGGCATTGTCTTCTAATAAATAGAATTTAACATTTTCATTTTCTTTCATTATTTTTTCTATATGCTCAAAATGTTTTTTTCTCATTGTAGGATCTAAAGTAAAGTGTTGCGAACAATATACAATCTTGCCGTTCTCAATATAATTTAAAAGAGAAGATCTAGGCATAATAAATTCGATATTAGATTTTTCAAACACTTCACGCCAAAGTATTTTTATTTTGGCGATTTCTTTTTTATAAAGTTTATTGTCCCCTTGTACAGAATTTTCTATTTTTTCAATAATATTTCCAGGTAACAAAAATTCAAAACCATAATTAGTGTAGAAAATATATTTGTTTTCGGAATAGAAATATTTTCTGAAATTATTTTTAGCCAGTGTTTCTGGGCTAGCAAGTTCTGTATATTTTATAGATTTATCAAAAAATGTTTTTATTGTATAAAAATATTTGAGAACCGTAGACTCATCATATCCATAGGTCATAGTTGACAATTCTTGGGACAAACTGAAATTCATAAATACTTCATCTTCTATTACAAGAAATTCATTTTGTGGAAAAAATTCCCCGTCATATATTTCAAGTCCTATGAGAGGATTGCGAGCAAAATTTCTATATAGAGTGTTATCGTCAACATTTTTTGATTTTACAGGCAAATGTATATTTATTACTTGATTTCTGCCTGAATGCTCTCTTGTAGTGGCAAAAAGTAGTTCTGCCATTGGACTATTTATGTCAAAGGAAGTCCAGATTTCTATATATTTATTTTTTCGAAGAGAGTCTACAATTATTTTTTTAAATGTATCGTAAATTTTATGCTCTTCAAATATGAAAAAAGTATCGTTTTTATTAGTTAAATTGACTTCTGTTATTGTATCTTCGTAAGATTTATTGAGCAGATTTTTGATTGTACTCTCTAAATGTTTCTTTTTATGGTGACTAGTCTGAAGTGGATTTTTGATACTGAATTCATTAAAGAATTCTTTTTCTTTTCCATCTTCTATTATTGAATTTGCAAAAATTTCTGCAAGTTTAATATTAATTTCTAAAATATTTTTATAAGATGGAACTTTCTTGCCACTAGACCATTTGCTTATATATGAAATATCATAACCTAAGATATTAGCTATGGGCGAGAGTTTTACTCCAGAAACATCTATTAATTTTTTTAAAGTTACATGAAAAAGCATTTAGTCACCTCATATGATAGTTAATTCAATTATAATTTTAAATTGACTAAAAGTCAATTAAAGCATTCTTTAGTCAATAAGTTTCAATCTAAAATTCTACATAGTCAATCTTTAAAATATTATAATAAATATAATGAATTTGGAAAGGAGACCACAATATGGAAAACTATAATTCTGTAAATGAACAAATAATTGAGCAAATTAAAAGCTCGGTTACTGGAAGAGTTTTTGTTGGCGAAGAAATCAATGTTGATTTTTTCCACGATGAAATGCCAATTTATGGCGAAGGTACACCTGATGTACTTGTAGATGCTGTAAATGCTGAAGAAATTTCAAAAGTTGTTAAAATCTGTAATGAAAACAAAATTCCAGTAATTGCAAGAGGTGCTGGAACAGGCCTTGTTGGAGCTGGCGTTGCAATTGATAAAGGTGTAATGATTAACATGCAACCTATGAATAAAATTTTAGGTTATGACGAAGAAAACATGGTTGTAAAAGTTCAACCCGGAGTTTTGTTAAATGATTTAGCTGAAGATTGTCTTTTAAAAGGATATATGTATCCACCTGATCCAGGTGAAAAATTTGCAACACTTGGCGGCAATGTTTCTACTAATGCTGGTGGAATGCGTGCAGTTAAATATGGTACTACTAGAGATTATGTAAGAGGAATGGAAGTAGTTCTTCCTACTGGAGAAATAACTAGATTTGGTGCAACTGTATCTAAAACATCTACTGGTTATTCTTTAAAAGACTTAATGATTGGTGCTGAAGGAACTTTGGGAATTATAACAGAGCTTACTCTTAAGATTATTCCTTCACCTAAAGAAACTATTTCTTTAATAGTTCCTTACGAAAATTTAGACGACTGTATCTCTACAGTTCCAAAATTATTTAAAGCTTATCTAAATCCACAAGCTATTGAATTTATGGAAAAAGAAATTGTAGAAATGTCTGAAAAATATATTGGAAAAGAAACTTTCCCTAAAACTGTAGAGGGAGTTGAAGCTGCAGCTTTCCTTCTAATCACTTTTGATGGGGATAATGAAGAATCTCTAAACGATATAATCGAACAAGCTGCTGAAGTTTTACTTGAAGCTGGCGCTATTGATGTACTTGTAGCTGACACTCCAAATAAAATTAAAGAAGCTTGGGCTGCAAGATCTTCTTTCTTAGAAGCTATTGAGGCTCAAACAAAACTTTTAGACGAATGTGATGTTGTTGTTCCTATTAATAAAATCGCTCAATACATTTCATATGTAAATGAAATCGGAACTGATTATCCATTTGAAGTAAAATCTTTTGGACACGCAGGCGATGGTAATTTACACATTTATGCATGTTCAAATGATATGGAAAAAGATGAATTTATTAAAGTTGTTGACGATTTTATGAATAAAATTTATGGCAAAGCTTATGAAATGGGTGGTCAAATTTCTGGTGAACATGGAATTGGTCACGGAAAGAAAAAATTCCTTAGAGAATTTGAAGGTGAAGTTAATACTTCACTTATGAGAGGAATCAAACAAGTCTTCGACCCTAATAATATTCTAAACCCACATAAGGTTGTTAGCTAAAGGTAGGAGGAACAAATGCCGTATTTAATTTCAGAAGAAGCACAAGATCTTCTACAAGATGTTAGAAAATTTTGTGAAAATGAAGTAGTAGACACATGTATTGAAGCAGATAAAACAGGAGAGTGGCCAAGAGAATTGTACGAAAAGGCTGCTGAACAAGGTTATCTTCAACTTGAAATTCCTGAGGAATTTGGTGGAGTTGGACTTTCTAGAATTGATGTAGCTGCATTGTTTGAAGAAATGGCTAAAGCTGATGCTGGTTTTGCCACAACAATTTCTGCATCAGGACTAGGTATGAAACCTGTTTTAATTGCTGGTACTGACGAACAAAAACAATATATTTGTGATCTTATTATGGACGGTGGTCTTGGAGCATTCTGTCTAACAGAACCAGGAGCAGGGTCTGATGCATCTGCAGGTACAACTACAGCTGTACTTGATGGAGATGAATGGGTGCTTAATGGTCGTAAATGTTTTATAACAAATGGAGCAGTAGCTTCTTTTTATTGTGTAGTTGCATCAACTGATAAATCAAAAGGAGTTAAAGGACTTTCTATGTTTTTAGTTCCAGCAACAGCACCTGGGCTTTCTGCTGGAAAAGAAGAAGACAAAATGGGAATTAGATCTTCAAATACTACAGATGTTGTGCTTGAAGATTGTAGAATTCCTGCATCTAATATAATTGGAAAAGAAGGCGAAGGGTTTAAAATTGCAATGCAAACTCTTGACCAAGCAAGAGCTTGGATGGGATGTTTATCAGTTGGAATTGCCCAAAGAGGAATTGATGAAGCTCTTAAATATACAAAAGAAAGAGTTCAATTTGGAAAACCAATAATAAAAAATCAATCTTTACAATTTAAACTTGCGGATATGGATATTAAAACCGAAGTAGCAAGACAAATGGTTGCAAATGCTCTTACTAGAATGGACGAAGGTCTTGACTATTCTAGAGAGTCTGCAATAGCTAAATGCTATGCATCAGATATAGCTATGGAAGTTGCATCTGAAGCTATTCAAGCATTTGGAGGATATGGCTACAGTAGAGAATATCCTGTAGAAAAATTACTTCGTGATGCAAAAATCTTCCAAATATTTGAAGGAACAAACGAAATTTTAAGAATCGTAGTTGCCAACAACTTGATGAGGAGATAATATGAATATTTTAGTATTTGTTAAAGAAGTGCCAGATGATTCAGTGGCAGTTTCTGTAAAAGAAAATAAAGCAGACACAGAAAATATAACTCCTGTTGTCAATGCTTTTGACACATATTCTTTAGAAATGGGCGCAAGACTAAAAGAAAAAGAAGGTGGAGAAGTAACTGTACTTTCAATAGGAGGGGAGTCAGTTAAAAATTCTCTAAAAAACTGTCTTGCAGTTGGAGCAGACAATGCTTATTTTGTAGAATATGAAAATTATAAAAAACTTGACCCAAGATCAATTGCAATGACACTTATAAATGCAAAAGAAAGACTTGAAGAAGAAAAAGGTAAATTTGATTTATTCTGTTTTGGAAAAGAAACAACTGATTATGAAGCTTCGCAAGTAGGCGTTTACTTTGCCGAAAAGCTAGGTATTGGCTCAATAACTAACATAATTAGTATGGAAGTTGATGGAGAAACTCTAACTACAGAACAAGAAACAGAAGAAGGAAAAAGAGTAGTAGAGACAACACTTCCATGTGCTGTAACTATTACAAAACCAGATTATGATCCTAGATATGCAACTATTAAGAGCAAGATGGCAGCTAGAAGAAAAGAAATTCCTGCCCTTGAAGTTGAAGTATCTGACGAAAATCTTCATGAAATAGTACAAGAATTTGAACCAGCAAAAAGAGAAGCTGGGGTAAAAATAGTTGAAGAAGATACAGAAGTTGCAGTTGCAAGAGCTATTGAGATTATGAAAAAAGAAAAAGCAATTTAAGGAGGGCGAGATGAAAAATATTTTAGTATATATAGAAGTAGAACAAGGCTCTCCAAATAAATTAAGTTTAGAAACACTGTCAAAAGCGTCAGAAATCGCAAAAGAATTATCAGCGAAGTCTGTAGCAGTAGTTATTGAAAATATAAATGAAGATGGTGTAAATAAATTAAAAGGTGCGGGAGCAGATGTAATTGTAAAAACTAATAGAGAAGAATATTCTCCAGAAGATTTTGCAAATATTATAGCTAAAGTTGCTGCGAAAAATGAAATTAAAACTATATTGATACCAGGCTCCTTAAACGGTAAAGATGTAGCGGCATACCTTAGTGCAAAACTTGACACAGTTTCAATTACAAATGTTTGTGATATAAAAGTACAAGGCGATGAGTTAACATTTATTAGCCCAACATATGGTGGTACAGTTTTAACTGAAATGAAATTAAATACTGATACTTATGTAGCCACTGTTAGAAGCGGATCTTTTGAGAAGAGAGAAGATTTAAACGGTGCGGGCGAAGTAGTAGAAGAAGAAATTCCCAAAGATGATATCAAAGCCATAATTAAAGATGTCATCAAAGCCGCTGGCGCAGACATTAATTTGGAAGATGCTCCCGTAATTGTTACCTGTGGAAGAGGAGCTTCAACTGGTAAATCATTTGAACTTGTAAATAAATTAGCACAAGTATTGGACGCACCTATTTCAGGCACAAGACCTGTAATAGATGATGGTATACTTCCAAAAACTTCTCAAATTGGTCAATCTGGAAAAATTGTTTCTCCAGATTTATATATTGGATGTGGTGTGAGTGGAGCAGTGCAACACATCTCTGGTATGAAAGCATCAAAATTTATTGTAGCTATAAATAAAGACGAAGATGCGCCAATCTTTGAAATGGCAGATGTTGGTATAGTTGGAGATTGTGAAAAGATTTTACCTCTTTTCATAGAAGAAATTGAGAAAATCAAATCTGAAAATTAATTTAACATGAGCAAATAACTTAAGTCTTGGCTTTTAAAAAATGTCAAGGTCCAAGAAAGCCAAGGCGTTTTTATAGAACACAAGGAGCTAGATATGAATTATTTAAAAGAATTTGTCATTCTCGTTGTTTGTTTGTTTCTGGGAGTAATTACAAGACATATAATTGATTTTCCTATACCTGAGGCGGTATATGGAATGATTTATTTATTCATAGCTCTTAATTTCAAAATTTTGACACCCGATGAAATTAGAGCTACATCAGATGGAATATTGATGAATTTATCATTATTATTTGTGCCAGTTGGTGTTGGTATAATGACTGAATACGACACTATCAGAGGCAAAACATTATTAATTGTATGTTTAATTGTAGTATCTACAGCACTTACAATGGGAATTACGGGAAAGGTAGTTGAACTATTGCAAAGGAGGAGAAAAGATGTTTGATAATAAATACTTTGGCATTATACTCATCTTCGCAACCTTTGAAATAGGTAAATATATTAATTCAAAAGTAAAAAGTCCAATTGCAAACCCCCTACTAATATCGATTGGACTTTGCATATTATTTTTGAAAATAACAAAAATCCCTTATGAATCCTTTAAACAAGGCGGAGATTTTATCGCGTTTTTTATAGCTCCAGCCACAGTAGCGATGGTTTTATCACTATATGAAAACCTAGACGAATTAAAGAAAAATATAGTACCTATAATTGGAGGAACATTAGTTGGAAGTATTTTTGCAATGCTATTTGCCATTTTTGCTTTTAAAACCCTAGGCTTTGACAAAAATATTACAACTTCTGTTACACCTCAATCAATTACAACGGCAATTGCAGTTTCACTATCAGGAGAATATGGTGGAAACACAGCCCTTACAGCAATTTCTGTTGTAATAAGAGGAGTTACTGGTGCGGTAATAGCACCCATTATTATCAAAATCTTTAGAATTAAAGATCCAGTTGCTCAAGGGATAGGTATTGGAACATCCGCTCATGCTGTAGGAACCAGCGAAGCAAGAAGAATTGGTGAAATCCAAGGTGCCATGAGTGGACTTTCAATTGCAGTGGCAGGTCTTATGACAGTTTTCTTGATGCCAATTGCAGTAAGTATTATAGAAAAAATATTTTAACAAAGAAAACATATAAAATAACCACACTTCAGGTCGGCTCAATAGCCGGCCTTTTAAATTAAATAAAAACATATAAAAATCCCACTTGCTTAATTAAATAATAGGATTATATAGATTTTTTACATATAAAAAAATCGAATTAAAGCATGATGCTCAATTCGATTTTTAAAATTCACAATATTTTATCTAGTTTAAAGTTTTGTCAGAAATCCAACCAGTAAACACTTCGTCAGTTTTTGTATCTTTTGCTTCTACATAACACCAAACTCTTTCACTGCCTTCTATTTTTGTTTCTGTGATATATAGCTCGGTATTTTTTTCTAAAACTCTTAATATATTAGAGTTGACGCTTGGCTCTTCTCTCAAATTAGCTTTTTCAGTGACTACTTTCTTATAATTGTGCATAAGATTTTCTGCCCTTTTAGCCATTACAGCTGGAGTGTCGCTGCTGGATTTTTTTTCAAACTCTTCTTTGGAGTTTAAATCGTCTACTAATTTTTTATCATTTTCTATTTCTTTTTTTAAATTTGTCACTCTAGCTGAGTCATTGACGACATCAAGATATGAGTTCAAAAGAGTCAATGCGTCTTCTTTTTTACCTTCTGAAGATAACTTTTCTGCATCCATTATCGTGATATTTTCAATTTCAGTTAGATTTGTTGTCGCTAATGTGAAATTCTTTTTATCTTCGGATATCACTTTTTTAAAATTATAAGCTGCATTTATATATTTTTGTTGCTTCATTAATTCCATACCTCTTTCAAAATGGTTATTAGAATTAATAAGTTTCTTGAGGGCATCTATTTCTAGTCCAAGATTAGAAGTGCCCCTTTCATTTACATTTTCATATATTTTAAGTGCTTCTGTATATTCTCCTGTAGTAATTAAAGAGTTTGCCTTTTCTATATTTTTTTCGCTTCTGACTTTAGTTGCAGATCTAATTCCAAAAAGTGCTAATATCAAGAGTATCATGACACCAATTAAAGATAAAAATATTTTTTTGCCGCCAATCATTGGTATTGAATTTTTGGTGTTAGAATTAGTCCTGTCAATTTTTATTGAGTCATTTGTAGGTGCAATTTTTGAAAGATTAGTTTTAGTTAAATGAGTTTTTATTCTATTTAACTTTTCTTCTTCATTTAAAGTACCTAAATTTGTTGTTTCCAAAATATTTAACATTTTGGCATTTATTAAAGGTTCAGTGAGATTGTTTAATACAAAAGATTTATTTCTATTGCAAAAATTACACTCTTCATCTTCTTTTAAATTAACTGCTCCACAAACACATCTCCAATAGTCGATGTGATTTTCACCATAGGTTTTGATTTCGTCACCTATGTGATTTTTGATATTTTGACGTTTTCTTTCAGGTATGACGGGAAGCTTTTGTTCAAAACTTTGATTTGTCATGACATGTTCTTTTTTTTCAGTTTCATACGAAGATATATATAAATCTATCGCTCGTACCTTGTCAAATCTATCATCTAAGGGTATTGGTTCAAGATAATATCTAGAATGGGGATTAATATTTACAATCCTTTTGAAATAAAACTCCTCTTCGTTGAATAAATATCTTTTGTCTTGTCCTTTGAATTTAACAGCGAATTCTATGCTTTTAATAAATTCATCTGAAAGATTTAACACGTCTATTACCATTGAAAAATCACCACCAATTAGTTCAGCGTTAGCTATTTGAATAATATCGGTGGGATTGAAATGAATATTTGTGGGCAAGGTCCTAAAGCTTGTATCCATTTAGGCCCTCCTTTCACAATCATAATAATTATAATATAATTTGTCTATATTTACAATGATTGAGCGAATTTGCTTGCTTTACTAATTTTTGACTTTAATTTATAATAGATTTATACTGTGGAGGAGATTATGCAAAGAAAAGATATTATGCCCAAAATTGTTTTCAGATATAAAAGAGAGCTATTGACTTTCTTTAACAAAGGGATATTAAAATTTATCATTGGATTGTGGTCACTATTATTAATTTTCTCTTTGAGTTTTTATTTTTTGAATAGAGAAAAGTTTATGAATGATTTTCTAATGACCATTGTCTCGTTTTTGATATTAATTGTATTTACGGCAATTATTTATTTTAGAACAAAGAATTTTTCAAATTATGTCAATAAATTTAAAAAAGAAGGTATTAAGACCGAAGGCAAAATTTTGGATGTTGTCGCAGAAAACGGAGATGTCAAAAATCCAAGACTTTTAATTGAGTATAATCTGCCCAATAACAAAAAGAAAGATAAATTTTTATCTGAACCTGTAACTGGTGATCCATCACTTTTACTGAGTTCAAGAGATGTAGATGTGTATATTTTAGATGGTAATAAATTTGCCACAAATTTTAAATTGGCATTTGATAAACAAAGACCTTATGGAAAAAGACGTTAATAATTGGAGGATATGATGAAAGTTCTTACAAGTGCTAGGATTGCACGTAAATTTGAACCAAAAATGAAAGAGCTTGGCTATGAAGTGATAACTTTTGATAAAGAAGATGTCAATGAAAAAGAAGATTACGGTGAAGATATTATAATAGCATCTATGGATATAATTGGCATGGATTTGAGTAAACACAAAAATTTAAAATATATATTTACAATATCTGTGGGAATTGATTATCTTGACCTAGAGCTTTTGAAAGAAAACAATATTATATTGACTAACAATAATGGAGTATATTCCGAACCGATTGCCGAATGGATTGTTTATAGCTTATTGCAAATTGAAAAATCTGATAGATTTAATATTAAAAATCAGGAGAATAAGATTTGGAAACCTAGAGTACATTCTTATAACCTGTACGGGAAGAGAGCTTTATTTTTGGGCACAGGTTCTATTGCACAAGCAGGAGCCAAAAGGCTCTCTGGTTTTGAGATGGAGTTAAATGGATTTAACACAGATGGCAGAAAGATTGAGCCCTTTATCAATGTATATTCATTAGATGAATTGGATGATGTTGTATCTAATATGGATTATATAATTATGTGCCTTCCTGGAACAGACGAAACTTATCATTTCTTGAATGAAGGAAGAATTGCAGAAATGAAAGATGGAGTAGTTCTTGTAAATATATCAAGAGGATCTACAATAGATGAAAAAGCTTTGATAAAAGCACTACAAAATGGCAAAATTAGAGCTGCTGCTCTAGATGTATTTGAAAATGAACCATTAGATAAAAATTCACCACTGTGGGAAATGGAAAATGTATATATCTATCCTCATATTTCTTTTAGTTCTGAAGATCACGAAGAAAGAGAGTTTAGGACTGCCCTTCATAATTTAAGATCTTTAAAAGGTGAGAGTGATTTGATTAATATTATTGATTATGAAAAGGGATATTGATAGAGGTGCATTATTTTGAATTTTGATTTAAATTCATTTTTAATAAATTTTGGTGTAGCTATAATTTTCATTTGGGGTGTATATTATTTTATATTAAGAAAAAATCCTAAATACAGAAAATCGCTACGCAAAGAGTGTTCAGCAAAAACTGTGGGCGAAATACTTGAGTACAAAGACCCTAAATTTGGCAAAGAAACTATTAAAGTTTTATACTTTGTAGATGGGAAAAAATATATAATAAAAGATGAAGTGACTAGAAAGAAAACTGATGTAAAAAGAGTGGGCATGGTACCTGTGTCATTTACAGAAAAAACGGGAATTAAAGATTTGAAACAAGGATCTAAAGTGGATATCTATTATAAACCAAGTGATCCAAATATTTCTTATATAGCTGGAAATTTAGGAGAATAAAATGGAACAAAATATTAAGAGAATACAAGAAATGGAAAAGATTTTAGATGAATACTCTATATTATTAGAAAATTTTAACGAATCTTTTGACAAACTTCTAAAATATCAAGATAGATATGCTAAGCTGAGGGATTATTACGGAAGTGAAGAATATTTTGAAGATTTGGATAGGTCAAATGCAGGTGAGTTCCCAAGTGATTTAAAATGTGGAGTTTTATCTGAAGATTTGGTCTACAACTTGATAGGAGACAACTTTCAAACAGCAATAAAAATGCTTGAGCTCGCAACTCAAATGATAAAAGAAGATTAACTAAAGCCTGTTACTTTGTATTTTCTACAAAATAGCAGACTTTTGAAATTCTATTCAAATATTTGTCTTACAAAACTATTTACAAAACTCAATACTATTGAAGCCCAAAAGGCTGTACCAAAACTTGCGATATATGCATTTGGTGTAAATTTAAATGCTATCATAAGTACAATTGCATTTACTACTAATGAGAAAATACCAAAAGTAAGTATAGTCAGTGGTAGTGAAAGTAGTTTTAGTATTGGTTTGATAAAGATATTTACAAGTCCTAATACTATTGCAAGCACGAGTATTGCTCCGCTACTATAAAAATGAATGCTTTTAAATAAAAGATCAATTACATAAATTGAAATAAAATTAGCAATTAGAGTTGCTGCTACTGAAGTCATTACTTCACCTCCCCTTTTCAATTTATAGTTACCCTCAAAGTCTTATTTATAAAACTTTCTTATTATATCTAAATCTCTTTCTTTATAAGGATGCTCTCTGAATTTGATATCGAAGAAATTAGATTTGTAAAGGCAAGTCCTTTTGCGTGTGAAAGCTTCAAAGCTTGCTTTGCCATGATAATTTCCAATGCCAGAGTTTTTAACACCTCCAAAGGGTGCTTTGTTAGATGCCATATGCATTATAGTGTCGTTTATGCAAACTCCACCTGAATTTATATTAGAAATAATTTTATCTACAAACATTTCATCTTTAGAAAAAATATACATTGAGAGAGGATTTTTATTTCTATTTACTATATCAATTATATCTGAGAGTTTTTCAAAAGTCAGAATTGGCAATACTGGTCCAAAGATTTCTTCATTCATCACATCGCTATCTAGGGATGGCGAGTCAATTATTACTGGGCAGATTTTGAGTTTATTTTCTTCGAAATGAGGCACGTCTAATTGAGCAAAAAGTGCATTTCCTTCAATTAAATTGACAATTCTATTGAAATGTTTTTCGTTTATTATTTTGCCAAAATTTTTGTTGTAATAATCAGGAGTTGGAAGTGATTTTTTAATTTGTACCAGTATTTCATATATTAAATCTTTTTTTATAGATTTGTGGCAAATCACATAATCTGGTGCTACACATGTTTGACCAGCATTTAATAGTTTGCCAAAAACTATTCGCCTAGCTGTCTTTTTTATATTTACATTTTCGTCTACTATTGTAGGTGATTTTCCCCCAAGTTCTAAAGTTATTGGAGTTAGATTTTCCGCTGCTGCTTTCATCACTATTTTTCCAACTCTGGGGCTACCAGTAAAGAATATATAGTCAAAATTTTTCTTTAGTAATTCTGAACTTATTTCTTCGCCTCCATTTACAACTTGAACTCTATCATCTGATATTTCTTTTAGGATTTTTTCAATCCAATAAGAAGTGTTTGGTGCATACTCTGATGGTTTTAATATTACAGAGTTGCCGCCTGCTATAGCTCCCACAAGTGGAGTTAGACTCAAATTTAGGGGATAGTTCCAAGGTGAAATTATAAGTACTACTCCGTGGGGCTGGTGAATTACTTTTAATTTGCCAGGAAACTGAGTTAGTGATATTATCGGTTTTTGTGGTGCAGATATTTTTGTTAAATTCTTTTTAAAATAATTAATCTCCTCATATACAATGCCTAATTCTGTCATAAATCCTTCTGCTCTAGATTTGCCCAAGTCTTTTTTTAATGCGTTTAATAGTTTGTCTTCGTATTTTTGCAGTGTATTTTTAAGTACTGTCAAAAAATATATGCGTCCATCTATGTCTTTTGTCTTTTCGCTTTTATAATATTTGCAAGCCTTGTCAAAAATTAAATCTAATTCCATATTATCACCCACTTAAATTATACCCAAACTTTGTTTTTATCTATTGTCCAAAGTCCCTTTTGTTTTTGAATTTAGAGTTTGGGTATATTGATATTAGAAGTTTAATCGGTTAATGTAATAAAATGAGGTGAATGTAATGGCTGATCTTAAACTTATGAGAAAAGAGCATGAAACTGTAAGAAATAATGTTGGTTATTATGATTTTACTCACCAACTATTAGAGGTTACAGGAAAGGATGCTGCAAAATTTTTGGACAATATGTTTGTCAATGGTATCGAGAATATTGATGTAGGTAAAGCTGTCTATACAACAATGTTAAATGAAGATGGAATAATCATTGACGATGTTATTGTGTTTAGACTAGGTGATGAAAAATTCTGGGTTTCTACTCTTTATATTGATGATATGATTAAATGGTTTGACAAACATAAAAAGAACGAAACTCTAAATTACGTAAATATCACTGATAATGTTACAATGTTTGCAATTCAAGGTCCAAAGTCGCGTGATTTAGTTAACTCAATTGTAGAAAATAATGTCAATGATTTACAATTTTTTAATATAATTGGCAACAAAGTGAAAGATTTAGATATCAAAGTAGCTAGAGCTGGCTTTACTGGTGAACTTGGATATGAATTTTATGTGGACAGTTCAAAAAAAGGATTGTTAGAGAAAGAAATAGTAGAAAAGGGAAAAGATTTTGGACTGGAAAATATCACAACTGATGTAATAGTTGGTTCTTTACCTGCTGAAAAAGGTTATGTGCTGATGAGTGATTTAGAAGGGACAAACCCACTAGAAGTGGGCTATGGCTGGACTGTAGATTGGGATAGCAAATTTGTAGGAAAGGATAAATTGCTCAAAGAAAAATATAATATAACTAGAGATTTATTAGGATTTACTGTAAATGATGATTCTACTGTAGCCTCTGGCGACGACATATTTGCTCGTGGTGAAAAAGTGGGTAAAGTTACTAAATTCACTTATGGATTTACTGTTGAAAAAAATATTGGTTACGCATTAATTGATATTACAAAAGTAAAAATTGGTGATAAAGTGACAATCAAAACTTCAAATGGAGATGTAGAAGTAATTTTAACAAATAGAGTGTTCTATGATGAAGATGACGAGAGAGTAAGAGCTTAATAATACAAGGAGAGATTATGAAAAAAATAGCATTTTTTGCATTTAGAAATAATAAAATGTGTTTTCAACATATACTTCTAAATGCAATTGATATCAAAGAAAAGGGCGGAGAGTCTAAAATTATTTTTGAAGGCGAGGCAGTTTTATTGCCCCAAGTTTTGACAGATAATCCATTATATAAAAAAGCAAAAGATATGGACTTAATTGAAGGTGTATGTGAAGCTTGTTCAAAGATGATGGAAGTTTATGATGTAAATAAAAAGCTCGATATAAATTTTTTAAATGATTTAAATGGACATCCGGCCATGGCTAAATATCTTGAAAAGGGTTATGAGATTGTGACATTATAATTTGTGATTTAATGTTTGACTTTTTTAACATAGTATTTTAGATTTAGATATTTAGTAATTTTTGGTATCTAATTAAAAATAAGTTGGGACCTAGAATTTTGTAGATTCTTGGTCCCATTTTTAAATTTAATTGTATAATTTATTGTTAAATTTTATTTAATACGAGTTTACTCATAAATTTTGGTACCTGGTGAGAGTCTAATTCACGATTAATTTTAGTTTAAAAATATCCAAGACATGCGAATTATTTGTAGCGAGCAATATAAAAACAATAGTAAAAATTAACTTTTTTGACTTTGGTCTATTAGATAATCCATAGCTATCATCATGGCTACAATTAAATCCATATGCTCTTCGTCATATATTTCTATTTCGAAGCAGTCGCCAAAGCTTAAAAGTTTTCTTACCATTCTACCCAATTCATTATTGTCAGCTTTGATTACAAAATTGTGTGAGAAAAAATCCCCTTCAATTTCTATATTCATCTCAGAATATAAAACATCTATGGCTCTTGTAAATATTGTGAAACGAGATTTAAGTTTTATAGTTTCGCCATTTTTAAAATTAATATTAAATTCCGGCAATAAATTAAATAGTTCTTTTTCTATCACAAATAGCTCGTTGTGATTTTTGTCAGACACATGCACTTTAAGACCAACCCAAGTAAAGTCTTCGTCCACATAATAGATTACTTCTTCGTTCTCATCTAGTATTGGGTAATGATCAGTTATTTTGAAAACTTTTTGTTTTATATATAATTTTTTCATAAAAACTCCTTTAAACTTTGAAAAGATGACTTATTTCTATATAATATAATTATGGTTTATTATTAATGAAATTACAAATAAATTAAGTAAAATATTGAAAAAATTTTGTTTTATTTCATTATAATAACTGAGGACACATAATTTTTTACAACCAGGAGGTATATATGAAACGAGAATACAGCTACGTACCAATTATATTAATACTTATAATCAATGCAGCAATAATTGGGATGCTTGCTAATATGGATATAGATACAACTTATATTCAAGCTATAATTGGTACCATTTCAAACTTTATGATATGTTCTGCTCTATTACATACAAGACGTGGTGGAGTTGCGGAATACTTTTCAAATATCAAAAGATTTAATATAAGAGCGTTACTTGTAAATATAATTGCGTCATTGGGCAGTTTCTTATTTCTATTTATATTTACAACATTATCAGCAGGAGGAGTCATACTTACTAAGAAAGGTGCAACTCCTGGCAGTATTATAGGCATGGTTATAGCATTGGGTATTGCCACTATAATAGTATCACTTTTACTTAACTACACAAATTTTGTCTTAGTTGATGAGAGATATAAAGATTATTCTTTTGGTAAAATATTTAAATTAATAATAAAAACTGGATATAATCTAACTTTCGAAAGTATAAAAGTGTGGGCAAAATTTTATATAATCCCTGCAATTATTGTTCTCATAAATATTGTTCTAATTGTTATGGGAGAAGAAAATCAAATGGTCTCTTTCGGTATTCTGTTGATAGTTGCAATGTTTATTAGTTTTATTTATTTATTCTTTATAACTCCTGTATATCTGGCGAGATTGTCCGATGTATATATAGACAACACAGGCTACGATATTTTTAAGGATTATAATAACGATAATATGGAAGAAAATTCGCAAGATGATATTAATAATATTGAAAAATTTGATGAATAATATTTATAATTTAATTTGAAATTAATATGAGAGGTTTACCTAAATGGTGAATCTCTTTTTTATTTATATTTGCAAGCTAAATAAATATAATTTAGAATTTTTTCTCAAATAATGTTTTAAAAATCTTAAAGTGATTAAGAATTTATTAAAAAATCTATTAAAAGATGAAATCTTTACACTTAAGAAGTAAAATAATGTTAACACTTTTAATTGGAAATTATAAAACACAGACTGATTGTATATTTAATAAAATAGTTAATATTAGGAGGAAGAGATGCTTATAAATATAATTCATGGGTTTTGCATGGCTTTGGCAGACTCAGTGCCAGGGGTTAGTGGCGGAACTATAGCATTTATTTTAGGTTTTTATGATAAATTTATAGAAAATTTGCACAATTTTTTTGAAAATAAAGTAGAGAGAAAAACAGCCTTTTTATACTTGTCCAATTTAGGTTTAGGTTGGATTATTGGATTTATAATATCTATAACATTAATATCAAAGCTACTTGAAGCAAACATACACATGCTTAGTTCATTATTCTTAGGACTTACAATCAGTTCAATTCCTTTTGTAATTAAATCTGAAAAAGATAATTTACTTTCTCATAAAAGATATTATTATTTTTCATTTATAGGATTTATGGTGGTAATAGCACTTGTGTTTTTGAGACATACAAATACTATGATAGGAACAATGGATCTTAGAGAAATAAATTTAATAAGTGGAATTTATATTTTTTTTAGTGGTGCCGTTGCCATATCTGCGATGGTACTGCCTGGAATTTCTGGTTCGTCCATTCTTTTGATTGCAGGTCTTTATATGCCTATGGTTGAGGCTGTAAACGAAGTGATGAAATTAAAATTTGAAAAACTATCAGCCCTTTTCATTTTAATACTTGGAATATTATGCGGAATTTTTATATCTGTAAAAATACTTAGAAATGCTATGAGAAAAAATAGAGAAAAAATGATTTATTTAATTATAGGTATGATTGTAGGATCCTTAGTTGCAATAATAATGGGACCGACAACATTAAACAGTTATACCGAACCATTGAATTTCGCAAATTTTAATATATTTGGATTTTTAATAGGTGTAATTATTTTATTTATATTGGAAGTTTTAAAAATATCAACTCACTGAATTGAGAGTTTTAAATTTGTTTTAATAATTATAATTTACTATAATTGGGTTATGGATAATCTAATAGTAATAAGTTCTAAATCGGGCAGAGGAAGATATAAAAAACTCGAGGAAGAACTTCTAAAAGTATATAAACCTGAAAACATAAAAATTACAGAAAATAGTGAAGATATAAAAAATTTTGCAAAAGACTTTATAAAAAGAGGAGAGGGAGTTTTCTTGCTATGTGGTGGAGATGGAAGTCTTGCCGAAGCTGCAGAGGTCTTGCGAGGAACTAATACAGCAATGGGGCTTATACCCTTTGGAACAGGAAATGACTTTTCTAAAAATTTTAATTACAATAACTTTCGAGTTAAAGACACACTTGTGCCAACAATTAAACCGATAGATTTAATTGAGGTAAATGGAAAAATTTGTGTAAATGTATTGAGCCTTGGATTTGATACGAATGTATTAGTGCATGCCTATGACTTAAAGAAGAAATATCCATTTTTAGGAAAATCTACATTTTTATATGGTGTAATAAAAAGTTTAATGAATATTGAATACACAAATCTTGAAATAAAATTAGTAGATAATTTAAACCGAGAAATAAAGATAGAAGATGAATTTTTGATATCTGCACTTTGCAATGGTTCTTATTATGGATCTGGATTTCAACCTGCACCATTTGCTAAATTAGATGACGGACTGTTGAATTTAGTAACAGCTCCTAGATTTAAATTAAAAGATATAATCCCACTTCTGTATTCATATAGAAAAGGAACTCATTTAAAAGACGAAAAAATCAAAGAATTTTTAGTTAAATCAGGTGAGATAAAATCGGATAAGGAATTTATATATAATATAGATGGGGAGATTTATAAAACGAAAGAATTAAAATTTAAAGTACTCGAGAAAAATTTAAAATGGGCTTATTTTTAAACTGTGGATTTTTTTCGCAGTTTTTTTTAAGTAAAAGTTTACATTTTTTACACAAAGTAAATCAGTTTTTATAAAATTGTTTTACAAAAATACAATACTCTATTTTATTTCTATTTTTATGTGAAAGTAAAAAAATGACTATATAAATTTACTAATAGAAAACAAAAAATAAATAAGACATAAAAAAATTTAACAAAAATCACAATTTAAATGGAAGTAATATTGTATTTTTAGTCATTAAATATGAAATAAATATAAATTCAAATAAAAACATTTTCATGAATTTTACAAAATGATAAATGCTGATAATTAGCCGTTTGCAACACTTACTTTTACTGAGTATATGAAAGTGTATCAATATATAATACAAAATTATATTGTAAAATTTATTTTAAAAATTGTATTGACACCAGGAAAACATTTTGTTATATTAATAAGCGTAGCTTATTATTCTATTATGTAGTGGTTTACTATTTATACATAAGATGACCACTAAAAGTAAAAAAGGGAGGTATATAATGGAAGGGATCTACACGATTTCAACTAACATGATGCAAACGACTGCAATTGCAATCATTATGCTTTATGTTGGGCGTTTTTTGAGAAACAAAATAAACTTTTTTGAAAAATTTTGTATTCCAGCCCCAGTAATTGGTGGTTTTTTATTCGCGATTATCCATTTGATTTTAAAAGTTAATGGGATTGCAACTTTTGATATGGATGTAACTTTAAAAGATCCATTTATGATGGTATTCTTTACTTCAATTGGTATTGGTGCAAATCTTGAAACACTTAAAAAAGGTGGCAAAGGATTTTTTATTTTCCTTGCAGTCTCTGTTGTTTTAGTGGTTTGCCAAAATATTATTGGTATGGGTGTATCTAAATTAATTGGTCAAAATTCACTTCTTGGACTTGCATGTGGTTCTATCACAATGGTTGGTGGACATGGTACAGCAGGAGCTTGGGGACCAGATCTTGAAGCAGCAGGCCTTGAATCTGGGGCAGTTATTGCTCTAGCGGCAGCTACTTTTGGCGTTATCATGGGCTCACTTATTGGTGGACCAATAGGTTCTGCAAGAATTAAAAGACATGGACTTAAGCCGAATGCAGATCTTTTTGTTGCTCCAGAGTCTGAAGAAGTAGTAGACGAGGGTGGACACGAAGCCCCACTTAATGTAAATGACTTTTTAAAAGTGCTTTGTCTTATTTTCTGTTCAGTAGGACTTGGAGTAATTTTAAAGAAATTCTTACAAGATAATGTTTCAATAGCGGGAACTCCACTTAATTTACCTGAATATGTGGCAGCGATGATTTTCAGTGGACTATTTGTAAATACACTTGGCAGAAAAAAAGTATTTGAAATGAATCAAAGAGCTAACGATATCTGCGGTTCAATTGGTCTTAATGTATTTTTATCAATAGCTTTAATCACAATTGATTTGACACAACTTAAAGCTGTTGTAGGACCAATGCTTATAGTATTATTTACACAAACTGCATTTATGGCACTTTTCTCTTACTTTGTAGTATTTAAAGTAATGGGTAGTGACTATGATGCGGCAGTGCTTGCTGGAGGAATGTGTGGATTTGGAATGGGTGCAACATATAATGCACTAGCAAATATGGACTCAATAACTGAAAAATTTGGTCCAGCTCCAAAAGCTTACTTTATACTTCCAATGGTAGGAGCATTTGCTATTGATATTATCAATGTATTGATAATAACAATATTTGCACAAATTCAGTTTTAATTAAATTAAAATAATAAAAATAATTTAAAGGTTAGACTTCTCCGTTGGAGGAGTCTTTTTTTTATACTAAAGACCATTTGTATTTTGACTTAAAAAAATATAACTTTAGAAGTACAAGATTTCATAACTTAATTATAAATAAAACGATAAGTTCTCAAGGATGCTAACCATGTAATGTTTTGGATTTTATTTTTATTTTCATGTGTGAATGATGCAGATAATTTTTTAAATGGGTATTATTTCAAACATATTTTATCGCAGGTGTGTAGTAAAAACTAGTTAGAGTTAAAATAATTTAATTATAAATTGAAAATTTTTTAATATATATAGAAATTTAAAAGGATTGATAAAAAGATTTATAAAATTTTATACGTTTTGAAAATTAATTATTGTATTTCTATATTGGTTAGTTTGGTATTTAGATAATTTTAATTAGAGAGGTAATTTGCACAAAAAAAGTAGGAGGTTTTAGCAGCCTCCTATTTTGTATTTGATAACTTTATCCACATTTTTTTGTTTTTGTGGATAATTTTGTATATAGTTTGTATGTTTTTTATAGTTTTTGTGAAATTCATGGGCTTTTTTGTGTATAAAGCATTTATTTTTTTGTTGTTGATGCTTTGTGCATTATTTTTTGGGGATAAGTTAATAATATTTTGTGGATAATGTGAATAACTTTGTGGATACAGTGCTCATGAGAAGAAGTGCTGTTGATATTCATTTTTTGAAATAATTAATCTTCTTCTAATTCTATCCATTTGTCATATAGAGTATTTAGCTTATTTTCAACCTTTTCTCGATTGCTAGATAATTCTTTTGCCAAATTAAAATCGCTATAAGTCTCATTATCGGCGAGTTGTTTATCTATTGTTGATAACTCTTGTTCTAATTTTTGTATTTCTTTCATTAAATTTTGTTTTTCTTTTTTTAATGCTTTATTTTTGTTTCTAATTTCACGTTCTTCTTTTTTTCTTTTATTCAGCTCTGTTTTTGAGATATATTCTTCTTCAGGGAATTTTTCTGTAGTGGTTTTCTCTACATAATAGTCATAATCACCCAAAAATACATTAATTGATGTGGGAGTCATTTCAAATATTTTATTTGATGTTTTATTTAGAAAATATCTGTCATGAGATATTGATAATACAGTTCCATCATATTTTTCTAAGGCATTTTCTAATATTTCTTTTGAGTCTATGTCCAAGTGGTTGGTTGGCTCATCAAGGACTAGAAAGTTAGCACCTTTTAACATTATTTTTAATAAGGAGAGTCTTCCTCTTTCTCCCCCTGATAATTCGTCTATGGTTCTAAAAATATCATCACCTACGAATAAAAATTCTGCTAGATATTTTCTAATTTCAAAATGTTCAAGTTTTGGAAATTCGTCCCATATTTCGTCCATTACTGTTTTTTCTGTGTTTAAGTTATCGAGTTCTTGATAAAAAAATGCAATATCTACATTAGATCCGATTTTTATCTGTCCTTCGTCTGGTTTAAGACTTTTTTCAATAATCTTAAACAGGGTTGATTTACCTACTCCATTGGGACCGATTAGTCCAACTTTGTCGTTTTTGTAGACATTGGCATTTATATTTTCAAATATTAAATGATTGTCGAAACTCTTTTTTAGGTTTTCTATTATAAGTACATCTTTACCTGATGTTTTTTTGGTAGTAAATCTCAAATTAGTTTTTTTATTAGATTTAGGTGGTTCGAGTTTTTGCATTTTATCCAGCATTTTTTTTCTGCTTTTTCCTTGTCTTATAAATCTTTCTCTGCCAAGATTCATATATCTTTTTATTATTTCTTCTTGTCTTTTTATTTCTTTTTGCTGGTCCTCGTATTGTTTTTTTAAAAGTTCAAAATCTAATTTACGCTGTTTGCTGAAGTTGTCGTAATCACCTATATATGTGTTTGTTATTCCATTTTCTAGGAGTACAATCTTCTTGACAATATTGTTTAAAAAATATCGGTCGTGAGAAATTATTATTACACTTTTTCGAATTTCTCTTAGGTATTTTTCGAGCCAAGTTATCGCTGATATATCTAAATGGTTAGTGGGTTCGTCTAGCAATAATAAATCTGCCTCTTCTAGGAGAAGCATTGCTAGTGCAACTCTTGCTTTTTGTCCGCCGGATAATGTAGATATATCTTTTGAAAAGTCGTTTTCTAAGAATCCTAGTCCTATTAATGTTCCTCTAATTTTAGAATTGTAAGAGTATCCTTCTCGTTCGTCAAATTCTTCTTGCATTTTGGAATATTTGATTAATTCATCTTCTAAGTTGTTTGGATTTTGTGCTATTAATTGTGTTTGTTTTTCTAATTCTTTTTCTAATTCAATTAATTCGTCGAATTTTGACAGACAATTTTCATAAATTGTTCCGTTGGCATCTAAATTTAGTTGTTGTTCGAGATAACCTATTTTCAAATCTTTTTTTCTAAATATTTCACCGTCATCGTAAGATAGTTCGCCAGTTATTATTTTAAATAGAGTTGATTTTCCGCTCCCGTTTATTCCTATTAAACCTATTTTGTCGTTTTCTTCGACAATCATGTTGGCTGATTTAATTGTCTGTTCATCTATATATGATTTGTTTATTTTTGTAAGTGCTAGTATTGGCATTTTAACCTCCTTCTACATTTTATCAAAATAAAAATTATTTAAAAGTAATGAAAATTTATGTAGTTATAAGTATTGAAATTTACAAAAAATTTAAAGTCTGTTATAATAATAACACAGTTTGGAGGTAAGGAATGGATAAGTTTTCAAATAAAATTTCAGAAACTGTAATTAGAAGAATGCCTGTCTATCACAGATATTTGACCGAGTTAATTGAAAATGAAGTTGAGAGAGTTTCCTCTAAAGAATTAAGTCTTATAACGGGTTTTAGTGCTTCTCAAATAAGACAGGATTTAAATAATTTTGGCGGTTTTGGGCAACAGGGTTACGGATATAATACTAAGCAGTTAAAAGAACAAGTAGATAAAATTTTAGGTATAGATAAGACATATAATACTATTATTGTTGGAGCGGGTAGACTTGGGTCTGCACTTGCTAGATACAAAGGGTTTAGGAAAAGTGGCTTTAAAGTTACATCTTTATTTGATATAGATGATAGTATAAAGGATGTTTCTGGAATTGCAGTAAGACCTATGGATACAATTAAAGATTACATAAGAGATGAACTTGTAGAAGTTGCAATTATAACTGTACCCAAGGAAGCATGCAAGGAAGTTGCGGATATTTTGGTTGATGCTGGAATAAAAGGTATTTGGAACTTTTCTCCTTACGATTTGAAAGTTCAAGGGAAAATTGCAGTTGAAAATATCAGACTTAATGATTCTCTTATGACTCTTTCTTATTTTATGAAAGAATTATAATTTTGAACCTATTATTTTAAAATAATAGGTTTTTTTAGGGAAAAGAGGAAATTATGGAATTAAATTTTGTGGGGAATACCACTATAATTAAAAGTGTAGATGAATTTGATCCTCGTGATATTTTCACATGTGGACAAGCATTTAGATGGTATGAAGAAGAGGATAAGTCTTTCACTTTTGTGACAAATGGAAAAGTTGCCAATGCTAAAAAAAACAATGATGAAATAATTCTTACTGGAGTAAGTGAAGAAGATTTCAAAAATATATTTTGGAATTATTTTGATTTAAATAGAAATTATAAAGATGTAATCAGAGAGCTTTCAATAGACGAAACTTTAAGGGATGCCATGGAATATGGAAAGGGAATTAGACTTTTAAATCAAGATAAATTTGAAACTATTATATCTTTTATAATTTCTGCCAACAATCAAATTTCACGCATAAAAAATTCTATAGAGAAAATATCCGAGATGTATGGCGAATTTATATTAGAGGATGAAAATAGAAAATATTATTCATTTCCTACCGCTAAAAGCCTTTCTGAAGCAAATCCCAATGATTTGAGAGAATTTGCTCGTGTTGGGTTTCGTGACAAGAGAATAGTTGAAGCTTCAAAGATGATTTATTCGGGGGAGGTAGATATTGATAAAATCTCCCAAATGGATTTGGAGTCTGCAAGAGCTTATTTGCAACTCTTACCTGGTGTGGGTCCCAAAGTTTGTGACTGTATTTTGCTATTTGCATACGACAGGGTTGAATCTTTTCCTGTAGATGTATGGATAAAAAGAGTTATGGAAGAATTATATTTAAAAAAAGAAACTCCCAAGACAAAAATTGCTGAAAGAGGCAGAGATGTATTTGGGAAAAATGCAGGATTTGCCAATCAGTATTTGTTCTATTATGGTAGAGAAAATAAGTTAGGTAAGTAAAATGGCGGTTATTATCGATGCTTTGGCAATATTAATTGGCGGCTATTTTGGTGCTAAAATTGGAGATAAAATTTCTGGGCATATTCATACTCAAATAATGAAATTTTTGGCTATATGCACAATAGTTATTGGAATGAGTTCTGCATTAAAGGGAAATACAATAATAATGCTTTCTTCTATAGTGGTTGGCGTATTAATTGGTCAATATTTAGATATTGATAAAAGTATAGAAGATTTTGCTGTATTCATGCAAAATAAATATGTAAAAGGTAATGAATCTAATTTTGTACAAGGCTTTGTAATGGGCACTCTTTTGTTTTGTATAGGATCTATGAGTATTTTGGGTCCTCTTGAATCAGGTGTTAGAGGAAATGATGAGATACTAATTGCAAAATCTGTACTCGATTTGATTTCTGCTTTTTTTCTTGGCAGCGAGCATTGGTGTTGGCATTTGTATATCGGCAATTCCAGTATTAATTTATGAAGGTTTAATATTTCTATTGGCGAGCTTTGTTGCTCCAATACTCACGGAAGAAATTATCAATAACATCTCTGGTATTGGAGGTCTTATGATTATAGCTATAGGTTTAAATATACTTGAAATAACAGATATAAAACTTGCAAATGCTCTTCCAGCATTATTAATACCCTTAATAGTAGGGATATTTAAAATTTTAATTATAGTTTAGTTTAGAGGGGTTTCCCTCTTTTTTTATTTTTAATTTCCTTATATGGATTGCGAAATTAATTTCTATTCATGACCAATCATACCTAAAATAGTTTTTAGTATTAATATTAAATCTTCTGTAAATTGTGACAAAAATATGAATTTTTATCTAATAATGTTATAATAAAAAAGGGAGTGAGAAATTGAAATTAAATCGCAAACACTTCTTTATGGGTCTTATAATTATATTTATTATTGCTATTTTGTTTGCAATATTTGGAGATAATTATAAAAAAAGAGCTGTGATAAGACTTAAAGGCATCACCGTGACAGAACCTATTAAAGATTTTAATATAAATAATAAATCTGTTTTTGTTTGGGCAGATCCTGTTCTTTACATAAGTGATAAAGAAGGAAATATTATAAAAAAAGTGCATCGTGATGATGAAGATATTGAAGCTTTTTTTGTAAATAATTATGCTTTTTTATATGAAAAAGATTTAGGAAAAGTGCATATGTATTCTGAACTAGGAGAGCCCCTTAGTACAATTGAGATAAAGGGCGAAGTCTTTAATATTTCTTATGAAAATGCAAATGTGATTTTTCATATAATTGATGAAGATAAAGAAAAGCTACTAATGTTAAACAATGACACAACACTTACAGAAGTTTACGAGACGGGAAATCAAATTTTGACTTATGATATAGATACAGAAGAAAATTATTCTGTCTCAGAATTAGTGACTCATGCAAACGGCTACACTAGTTTGGTTTATAGGTTTAATGGTGAAGAGAAATATAAAAAAGAGTTAGCTCATGAAATTGTAATGTTTGTAAATCATTCTAAAAACTCGACTTTATTTTTAACAAATCAAAAATTATATAGATTAATAGATGATGAAAATATATATACATCTGATGTTCCAAATATTTCTGATATATTAGTAGATGGTCGCAAAACTTATCTGCTCCATTCAGGGATAATTACAGAGTTTAATTACAAATTAAATCCTGTTGATAAGAGGATAATAGCTGCCAATGTAAATCACATGGAAAATGTATCGGGTTCACTTTATGTTTATGGACCTAGTGATATTGGTGGAGAAATAGGAACACGTGGTGAGTTTTATACTAGACTTGGATATTCGCTTGATAAAATGCAAATTAATGGCCTAACTATTGGAGCACTTCGAAATGGGGAACTTAATTTGTATAGAGTTATAAGCACAAATCTCATATCAGATAAAGAAGCAACACTTGATACAAATTATATTGAGGAGTGATTTTTTGGAACAAAATACACAAGAAGTTGTAAGAGATGCAGATACTGCACTTCGATCTACATTTGATGGACTGGTGACCTGGGAAAGACTTGCCGTTGTTGGAATAGTCATAGCGACAATTTTTATTATTTTAAGTCTTGCCGACAAATTTATTAATAGACAGTTAAATCAGGATAAAATAAAAGAGATGGGTTCTTACAATAGAATTGTGACTGTGGCATATTTAATAAGAAGAATAATAAAAATAGTCCTGATGTTTATTGGAATTACAATAATAATGAGTGTCTTCAATATTTCTATTGCACCAATTTTAGCAACACTTGGAGTATTTTCACTTGCTATAGGTGTTGGGGCACAGGATTTAGTCAAAGACTTGATTAATGGTTTTTTTATTATATTTGAAGACCAATATGCTGTAGGAGATTTAGTTACTATCGAAGGAATAACAGGTATAGTTGAATATTTAGGTCTTAGAGTAACAAAAATAAGAGATTTTAGCAAAGTCATTCATATAATACCAAATAGCAAAATTGAGATTGTTGCCAATAAACAAAGAGGAGAAGCTAGAGGGTTAATAGATTTTTATATAGACAATTCTGAAAATCCAGAACAGGTTCAAATGAAAATCGGAAAAGCACTCGAAAAGTTTTCTAAAGATGAAAAGATGGTTAGAGGTCCAATTTTTTGGGGAGTGACTGAAAATGCATCTGATTATTACAAGATGACTTTAGTATTTTTTACAAAACAAGGCGATCAATACGATTTAGAATATGCAATTAGATCGACAATATTAAAAACAATGCAAGATGAAAATATAAAGACTCCTAGAATTAAAAATGAAATTTGGAGGTAATATGTTATATTATGAACTTGGTGACATTGTCACTTTAAAAAAAGGACATCCATGTGGCGAAAATAAATGGGAAATTGCAAGAAAAGGCGTCGATATAAAATTGAAATGCCTTGGTTGTGACAGGGTTGTGTGGATGAGCCGCATTGAATTTGAAAAAAGGGTAAGAAAAATATTAGTTGATGATAAATTTGTTAGCATAGTACATCACAAGAAAGAAGGTTAATAAAATGATGGATGTAAAAGAGATTTATGACGCTAAGGAGAGACTTAAAGGACATATCAAAGAAACACCAGTTGTTTATGCACCAAATTTAGGTGAAGATGTTTACTTAAAAGTTGAGGTACTACAAGATACTGGCTCATTTAAACTGAGAGGAGCTTATAACAAAATAGCTACACTTTCAGAAGAAGAAGCCTCTAAAGGAGTGGTTGCTTGTTCTGCAGGTAATCATGCACAAGGAGTAGCAAAGTCTGCTACAGAAAGAGGAATTGACTCTATAATTTGTATGCCATATCATGCACCGCTTTCAAAAGTTTCTGCAACAAAAAATTATGGTGCAGAAGTTGTTCTTGTCAAAGATTCTTTTGATGATGCAGCAGCTTATGCAGATAAATTATCTAAAGAAGAAGGTTATACTTTTATTGCACCTTTTGATGATGAAAAAGTCATCGCTGGTCAAGGAACTATTGGTCTAGAAATTCTAGAAAAGCTACCAGAAGTGGATATAATAGTTGTTCCAATAGGTGGTGGCGGATTAATATCTGGTATAGCACTTGCTGCCAAGAGTATAAATCCTGATATTAAAATAATAGGAGTTCAAACAAAAATATCACCAGGAATGTATGAATCCATCAAAGATGATATAATTGTAACAGTAAAAGGTGGTTCAACGATTGCTGACGGAATTGCAGTAAAAACTCCTGGTGACATAACTTTTGAAATGACAAAAGAATTAGTGGACGATATAGTTCTAGTTACAGAAGGAGAAATATCTTCAGCTATACTTACACTGCTAGAAAAAAATAAAATAATAACTGAAGGAGCAGCTGCATCTACAGTAGCAGCTTTAATGTATAAAAAATTTAATCACAAAGGCAAAAAAGTTTGTTGTGTACTTTCAGGTGGAAATATTGACGTTACTAGGGTTTCTAAAGTTATAGAAAAAGGTCTTTATAAGACAAATAGAAGAATGGAACTTAGAGTTAAATTAAATGATGCCCCAGGCGAACTTACTAAGCTTACAAAACTTTTGGAAACAGAAGGTGCAAATATTGTACAAATTGGTCAACATATAGATGTAGTTAGTGACACAATTGATTCAATGATTGTAAATATTGTAGTTGATACTAAAAATATCGATCATCAAAATGCACTTATAACAATGCTAAACGAAAACTTTTATGTATTTAAAGTAAAATATAATAATCCACAATTTTAATAATGTAGCCTGTCATGTTTATATTAATATAAATGTGACAGGTTTTTTTATTTATTGATTAATAGGTTAGCCTTTGCTATGATATTTTTACAGGGAAATCGTTTACATACTGGAATTAGATAAGGAGGTTAATATGAGAATTTATTTAGAAATATTTTCTATATGTATGTTGATAGGTGTTATTTTTGCTATTCCACAAATTATTGATTACTATAAAAATCACAATAATAATGCATTATATTTAATTAAAAGACGCCAGAAAATAGCAATTGCTCCTCTGGTAGGAATATATTTATCATTTTTTTAGGAGGGGAAGAACCTACACTAAATTGGTCATATATTGTTTTGATAATTGCGGTATATGCGATTATTTTTGCACTAGATAAGAGAAAAACGGCAAAAAATGTTTAATTATCCAGTCGCTAAGATTTTTAATTTATGTTGTGTGAAAAAAGGATTATTGGGGTTTATTAAAAAACAAATATTAAATTAAAAACGGAACCTGTCTAGTGTTAAACTGATAGGGTCCCGTTTTTATTACTTTGTTATTATTAATCTGTAGATAAGAAATTTATTTGAATTTTATTTCTCCATTTTCTATTGAGTCGATTATGGCAAGTGAAAGCAAATCGTGTCCTTCATTTCTAATAATTTTGCCACCTTCTTGGAATCCCTTTTCTACTGCAACTGCTATGCCTTCAATATTTGAACCGGATTGTTTGGCAATTGCAATTAGACCTTTTAAAGCATTGCCTTCTGCCAAAAAGTCGTCTACTATTAAAAGATTATCATCAGGTGATAAGAATTTTTTAGATACAGTTACTCTGTATTCTTTGTCTGTAGTAAAAGATTTAACGTGAGATTCGAATACGTCTTTGCCTAAATTTTTATTTTTTTGTTTTTTAGCAAATACAACTGGAGCATAGTCAAATTTTTCAGAAAGCATTGTAGCTAGTGCTATACCTGATGCTTCTATGGTAAGTATTTTATTTATTTTTTTATCTTTGAAATAATCTTTTATAATGTCTGCAAGTTCAGATAAAAATTTTATGTCGAGCTGATGGTTTAAAAAGGAGTCAACTTTTATAATGTTTTCATCTAAAATGTAACCATCTTTTAAAATTCTCTCTTCTAAAATATTCATTTTTTCCTCCAAATAGTTTCGTTATTTAAGTGATATAGATAGGATACATTAAAAATAGATTTTAGTCTAGTTTTAAAAAACAAAATACGAATTTGTGAATAAATATCCATTTTAAATCACAAATTCGTATAAGATTTATAATTTTATTTACTTAAAATTTATAAATACAAAAATATTACTAATACTAATATCAATTCAAAACAACAAATATTATATTTGTATCCCGTTTTAATTGGATATTATATTCCAATAGTTTTGCTAGTCAAATTTATAAATATTAATTCCTGTAACATCGTCAACTTCTCTTTCAACAATGCCATCAATTATATTAATCGTAAGTTCACAAGTTACACTAATGTAGGCCTCTTTCAGATGGCCGCCAAAAACTTTTCCTTTGTCGTCACCACAACTTATGTGCAGATGTGGATAATACTCGCCATTTTTTGTGCTTATGCTACCAATAAGTGATAGTATTTCAAAGTCACCTGTAAATTCATGTTCTGTGTAATCTTTATTTGACACTTTAAAAGAACCAATTATAAATCGGTTTGTAGCTCCAAGGCCATAAATGCTAGCTAATTTTATATTTTCTTTTGTAGCAATCTCTTTTAATTTTTCGTGTACTTCGTCGCCTATATCAAAGCGAGCTATTATTGTGTTGTTAAATCTTTTGTAATCCATAATATTCCTCCTAAAAATTATTTATGCTAAATATATATTTAGTCTTCAAAATCGTCTCTTTCAATTCTTTCTTCTACTGAATATTCACTGTCTAAAACTCGGACTTCATATTTTTCATCAAACATTGGGGATGAAAGTATATAATCTGCTGTAGTTGGTGATGTCGCCATTGCTATATCATATAGAGTAGAAATGCGAAGTAGAGCTTTTACATCAGGGTCATGGGGTTGTGCTTCTAGAGGATCCCAAAAAAATATTAATATGTCAATTTTGCCCTTTGATATCAAAGCTCCTAGTTGTTGGTCGCCTCCAAGAGGTCCTGATGAAAGTCTTTTTACATTTAGTGAAGTTTTATTTGAAATTATAGCTGCTGTAGTTCCAGTACCTATAAAATTATGCCCCATAAGCTTATCTTCATGTCTTTTTATCCAATCTAGCAATTCTTTCTTTTTGTGGTCGTGGGCGACAAGAGCGATGTTTTTCTTTTCAGAAACAATTATTTTTTTATTAATCATATACACCTCTAAAAAATCTTGACTATTTTCTTTCTATAATATATAATATCAAAGATTGAAATCCTTGCATAGAGAAAAACTATGCCGTAAAGACCAAAAGGAGGTGTATGTATGAACAAATACGAAGCGGTGATTATGTTTTATCCTGAAGTGGAAGAAGAAAAAAGAAATACTTCTTTCGACAGACTTAAGAATGCAATCGAAAAAAATGGAAAAGTTTTAAATATCGACGAATGGGGCATGAAAAAACTTGCTTATGAAATCGAATATAAAAACGAAGCTTATTATATTTTCGTTGAATTTGAAACTGTACCAGAAGATATTGTAGAACTTAATAGACTTGCTAAGATCATGGACCCAGTAATGAGACAAATGATTGTAAAAGTTGAAAATTAATAAGGAGTTATTATGAATAACGTTTGTTTAATAGGAAGATTAGCTAGAGATCCGGAAGTTCGTTATAGTCAAAATGGTTTAGCAATTGCTAGATTTACTGTCGCTGTGGACAGAAGACTTAGTAAACAAAAAAGACAAGAAGCAGAAGCTAATAATCAGCCAACTGCTGATTTTATTTCTTGTACAGCGTTTGGAGCTGTTGCAGAGCTTATTTCTAATTATTTTAGAAAAGGCGGTCAAATTGGCGTTGAAGGTAGAATTCAAACAGGTTCTTATGAAAAAGATGGCAGAAGAGTTTATACAACAGATGTTGTGGTAAATAATATTACTTTTGTTGGATCTAGTGGTAATTCACAAAACCAAGGTGGCTTTAACCAAAATCAAGGTGGTTTTTCATCACCAAATCAAACTAACCAACCAGTAAATTCTGCATATAACGATGACTTCTCAAGTGTTGGCAAAGATGACAACGACGGTTTTTTCCCTATTGACGATGAGGATATTCCATTTTAAGGAGGGTAAAATAAATGCAAAGAAGATTTGGCAGAAGAAGAAAAGTCGATCCATTTGAAAAAGATAAAACTAAAAAAATCGACTATAAAGATGTAGATATGCTAAGAAATTACATTTCTGATAGAGGTAAAATTCTTCCAAGAAGAATTTCAGGCTTAAATGCTAAACACCAAAGAGAAATGACTGTAGCTATCAAAAGAGCAAGACAAATCGCGCTTATTCCATATAGTGCAGACTAATAAATATTAAAATATTAAAGTGCTGAAAAATCAGCACTTTTTTTTAATAAAAATAAAAACGTTTACTTAATATTATTTTATATGCTATACTGAATAAAAGGAGTGATAAAATGGCTTTTTTGAGCACAGGAGTATTTAGTATAATTATGGCAGTTTTTCAATTGCTTTTAAATTTTGATGGAATGAATAAGCTAGATGAGATTAATTTGAACAATTACGAAGTAAAAGTAGATACGAATTTCACGATAAAAATACCACATGAAGACGATTATTACAGTGATTCGAATATTAGAGGAATAATTGACGGTGGCAAATCTAATTATAAATTAAATCTAAAATCGAGTGAAGAGAATTTCAAACTTGATTCTTATTATGATGAAAAATCTACATTTTTTGATACACAAACTTTAAGAGATATTGCAGGGGATAGAGCATCTGCTTCACTTAAAGAAGTTAAAAATGATTATGTAAAATTAGGTGCTAAAGAACCTTTTGGCTTCGAGATGAAATATAATTTTACTTTTATAAATGAAATTTTAAAATTATTTAAAGACCAAGAATTTAAAGAAATAGTTTTGAATATAACTAAGTTTTTAGGAGAAGAAGGCTTAATAAATGCACAAAAGGTAAATTCATTTACAATAAAAGTTGAGGATTTATCTAAATATAATAAATTCGTAGAAAAGATTAACTCACGAGAAGATATTAAAAAAGATATAGTTAGACTTGTAAATATCACATTAAGTGACAAAGAAACTTTTACTATGAAAGATTTAAATAATTTGCTAAAAAATTCTACAAATCAAGAAGTAGATATCTTTATAAAAATGCTAAAAGGCACTACATTTACTTTTAAATCAAATAGCAATAATGCAATTGATTTTGATGTGGATTTTGATATTTTCATGGGCGAAGATAAAGACAAAATGAATATAAAAGGAACTACTAATATAAAACTACAAAACAGCACTGAAAAAGTTAATTTACCAAAAAATTTTGTAGAAGTTTCAGATAAAGAGTATGATAAGTTTTTCTTGTCAACATATGATAATCTTGCAGTGATTACATTAAAAGACAAGGATAAACAAATCTCATATATAAATAAATTAATTTTACATGATAATTATATTTATATAGATGAACATATTATTAGCCAACTCGCAGAAGAAATAGAAATTGTGGATAAAAATAAAATGTATAAAAGAGAAGATAAAATAATTAAAATTACAAACGACACAATTATAGCTAATGATAAAAAAATAAAAGCTTTCACACAAAATGGAATTAATTATTATCCTCTAAGAAAAGTTGCACAAGAATTAGGTTATGAAATTGAATTTGAAGACTCAAATATAGAACCTAGATTTTTTATAACTTTAAAATAAAAAATATTTATACCTTAGTATAAAAACACCCCCATATAGGGGGTGAATTATACTTACTTTTCATTAAATTAATTAGAAAAATCGACTCTTATAATATTATCTTTCTTTTTAGTTTTAGAAAAAAGATTGTATAAATTTTTGCCTAAATTTGTCAATTTATAAAATCTATCTTTTTTAATTATCCCCGCTCTTATTAGAATATCAACAAGAGGTAAAAATTCTTTTTTAATATCTATTTTTTCTATTCTTTTATTTAAGTTCAAGTTAGTTATGAAATCTACAATAAAATCCGAATATTTGTTAGCATCATTTTTAAAAGTTTTATTAGAAAACTCTTCATTTAATATGGCCTGAATCCAAAAAGTCATCTTCACCTCTATAGGAGAAATTAAATATTTTTCAACAATATCTGTCGGAGTTAAATAACTCATATCGTCAAAATTTTCTTTTTCAATAATACCTTTTTCCAATGAAAAATTTATAAAAAGTTGCAAAAGTGGGAAATGATGGTTTTTAACTGTTTTAACATCTTTGGTAGGTATTATTTCCAATTCAGAGGATAAATCTTTTAATAATTTAGGAGAAATATCTCCACTTGTAAGGACAGTTACATAGTAGTAATCTATATAATCTAAAAAAGCTTCATAGTCTTCTAAGAAAGAATTTTCGTCAGTAAAATTAGACTCTACCAAACAATTATAAATATCCTGGTCAATATAAAAACCAGACACCGATGAATTTAACAAATTGTGATATTTAAAAATATTATTTTTGGTCTTTTCTAAACTTTTGAGTATAAAATCTACATTCTTGGAATTATCTTTTAATAATGTATAAAAACCATAGAGTGCATTGATGTGTATTTTTAAGGATTCCTTAGTTACATAATAACCTTCACTACATTGTTCTTCTATTATATCGCTATAGTCTATATTATAATTTTTAAAACTCAATGAACGTGGTTTAAGATAATAAACATATAAATCTGCAAAAGAGAAAAGAAGAATATTAGGGAGTGTTTCTATATTTTCAGCTCCCTTAAAATTATAATTTTCTATGAAAAAATTAAATAACTCAAAATCAGATGGATTAAAAGCCTCACTTAAAACGTAAAGAGCATTTGCATTTTGATAAGCTATACTATCTTTTTCTATATTTGAATTTACAATATAGCAAATTGCAAGGATATCAGGCAGAAATTCTTTAAGCGTTTTAATTATATGATCTCTTGTATTATTTGCGTGAGTTTTTGAATTAATAAATCCTAATAACTCCTCAGAAAGTGGAATAGCCAAAAATTCTTCAATATTATTGACAACATTTAAAGTCAAAAACACATCATCTACTTTGACTACTCTAAGAGAAGCATAACTTGAAGTCAATTTTTCAAGTATTGGAGTATAAATAATATCGAACTCATCCTTGGTTAACAAATCTTTTAATGAATAATTATCATCTTTTTTATCTATTTTAAAAATTGAAACATAAGATGAACATAAAATATCTTCAAATTTGTCAATCTCATAATCTTTGGAAAAATTAAGTTTTTTTGTAGCTGAAAATTTATTTAAATAATTTCTGAGAAGATATCTATTTTTCTTATTATCAAAAAGCAGCCAAGCAGAATAATCTTCTTTAGCAAAAGGAGAAATGATTTTTTGTTTTTCATCATCTCCTATATTCAAAGTAGGCAATTGTATATGTTGTTCCGCTTCATTAACAAGATTTTTGTAAGTAGTATATATATCAAAAATTTGCATTGTCACTAATCTTCACCTATTAATTCCTTTAATTCATCTAGATATTTTAAAATTGATTCAATATGATAATTATTAACTAAGTCTATTTCAGACAAATCATTAATATTGGACTCTCTATCTAAATTGTACCTTTTCTGAAGCTCATCTACAACCTTAGGATTAAGTTTTTCACTCTTCATATTGGTTATTACCTCTAAACGAACTGAAATACTATCCAACAGAGACATCATCTTTTTCTCCTTGGCAATTGAAATATCATGGTGGAATGGTGTTTTAACTTCTTTTTTTAATAAATTATAAAGAGTTATAGAATTTTTATAATCAGCATTAAATTCCGATAAATCAGATTCTTCATTTACTATTAATGCCCTTAAAGTTCTATTAACACAGCGATAAGTTTTCTTTATAGATTCAAAAAAGTCCTTGTAAACATTGGGAGAGGAAATAAAATAATTTACCAAAACGCCAACGACAATCCCCACGAAAGTTCCCAAAATTCTATTAATAGCATAAACAAGCTTAGACTCAGCAGCAAAAGACGCAACAAAAACAATACAAGATAGTTGAGTCATTTCTTTCATATCTAATACAACTAAAATATATATTGTAAGTATAATACATAAACCAGCAATCAGAGGCTCAAAAATATAAGGTAGAGATAACTTTGAAGATAAATATCCAAGTAGAACACCAAAAACACAAGTAAAAAGCCTTTTTTTAGTATCAGTTAAAGATTCCGACAGGGAAGGCTTCATTGTAGAAACAGCCGCTATGGAAACAAAAATAGGGGAATTGAGATTAAGAAGTTGCGACACATAAAGCCCAATAACAACAGCAAGTGCCGTTTTTATAGCTCTCATTCCAATTCTGTAATTGTAATTTATTTTATTGCTAAAAGGTAGGTTTTCTTTTTTCATATTCTCACCATAACAAAAATTATACTTAATTATAATATTACCCCAAAAAGCTTTGAGTTAAAGAAATTGTTGCGATTTAATATGTAAAAGTAGAAATTGATATAAAAAGAAAAATTTGGGTAAAAATAATGTAAAGAAGGAAGGAGTGACGTTTATGTTATTTAATTTTGTTGGAAAAAACATAGACCTTACAGACAGCTTGAAAGATATGGCGGAAAAGAAATTTTCTAAATTAGAAAAATTTTTTTCAGAAGAAATAGATGCGAGAGTAGTATTTTCTACACAAAAAGATAACCAAACTGTCGAGGTAACTGTATTCTTACCTGATACAATAATAAGAGCTGAAGAAACAACAGACGATATGTACACTTCAATTGACAACGCAGTGGATGTATTAGAAAGGCAAATAAGAAAACATAAAACTAAACTTAAAAAGAGATATCAAAACAACGAAACAATTAGGTTCGATTTAATTGACGATAGACTGGAAGAAGAAAATAAAATCGTGAAAAGAAAAAAATTCGAACTTAATCCAATGAGCGAAGAAGAAGCAATTCTTCAAATGGAATTATTAAATCACAAATTTTTCATATTTTTAGACGCAGATACAGAATCTGTAGAAGTATTATATAAAAGAAATGACGGAAATTATGGAATAATTGAAGTATAAATTAATAGGGTCCTGAGGGGCCCTTTTTTAATGCTCTTTAAAAAACAATCAAAAATCTTATCTAAGTAGTTGACTAAAGCAATAAACCCGGTGTATAATATAATAAAGTTAATATATGACTGTATCAATTTGTGTGAGCTATACACAATAGTTCAAGAATCTTTTTGAAGCCCAGTAAAATATCTAATGTATTTTATTGGGCTTTTTTAGTGTAGAAAGGAGTAAAATATGAAAATTACAAAAGTTAAATTGGGGATATTATCTGTTCCACTAAGAGTTCCATTTAAAACAGCTTTAAGATCTGTAGATAGTATTGAAGATGTTATTGTTGAAATACATACAGATACAGGAAATATTGGTTACGGGGAGGCTCCGCCAACAGGTGCTATTACTGGCGAGACTACAGGATCGATTGTAGCGGCCTTTAAAGATCATATTAATAAAACAATAATTGGAAGAGATATTGATGATTTTGAGAATTTACTTATCGATTTGAATAAATGCATCGTAAAAAATACAAGTGCTAAAGCTGCTTGTGACATGGCGATATGGGATTTATATGGACAACTTTATAAAATACCAGTGCATAAATTATTAGGTTCTAGTAGAAAGAAAATTCAGACTGATATAACAATAAGTGTTAATTCGCCTAAAGAAATGGCACAAGATGCAATCTGTGCTGTAAATAAAGGTTATGATGTTTTAAAGGTAAAAGTTGGGGTGAATCCAAATTTAGATGTTGATAGATTGTTAGAGATTAGAAAAGCAGTAGGTAAAAAACCTATGATAAGAATTGATGCCAATCAGGCTTGGACACCGAAAGAAGCAGTACGTATTTTGGACAAAATGGAAGATAAATTAATTGATTTAGAATTAGTTGAACAGCCAGTTATATTTCACGATTTAGAAGGTTTAAAATATGTTACAGATAATTCATGTGTACCTGTTTTAGCTGATGAGAGTGTATTTTCGCCAGAAGATGCCCTTGAAATTGTTAAAATGAAAGCTGCAGATATGATAAATATTAAATTGATGAAATGTGGAGGCATTTATAATGCTTTAAAGATAACATCTCTTGCAGAACTTGCAGGGATAGAATGTATGATTGGTTGTATGCTAGAGGCTAAAATAAGTGTAAACGCTGCAGTGCACCTTGCTTGTGCAAAACAGATTATAACAAAATTTGATTTAGATGGACCAATATTATGTACCGAAGACCCTATAGTTGGCGGTTCTATATTTAATGAGAAAGATATTTTGGTTTCCAATGATTATGGTCTTGGAATCAAAAGATTGGAAGGTATAAAATATTTAGATTAATTATTTTGGATTTTTAACTAAGAAAGGAAGGTTTTTATGGTTATTAACAATGGCTTTACTTACATAGCGTTTCTAATGTTTTTAGCAGGTTCGCTACTTGCTATTCAGAAGTATACTGGATGGAAAATATTTAATGTTGTCCCTCCACTTGTTTTCATATATGTTTTAAATATGGCTTTTTGTACAATGGGACTTTATGATTCCGAAGCTTGCTCTGAAACATATGCAGTTCTAAAAAATAATTTATTGTACGCTATGATTTTTGTTATGTTATTACGTTGTGACTTTAGAAAATTAGCTAAACTTGGAGGTAGGATGGTTACCATATTTTTAGCTTGTTCTTTTACACTTTTTGTAGGTACTATAGTTGGATATCCTATTTTCAAATCAACTCTTGGCAATGATACATGGGCAGCTGTAGCGGCACTTTATGCTTCTTGGGTTGGCGGATCTGCAAATATGGCTGCAATGCAAGCTGCATTACCAGTTGATGCAGGAGCATATAGTTGTGCTTTAGCTCTTGACACAGTTTGTTATTCTTTATGGATTGCATTATTGCTTTTGGCAGTTAGATACGCTCCTAAATGGAATAAAATCACTAAGGCAGATACATCTAAACTTCAAGCAGTTGCAGATGCAGCGGCTCAAGAAATATCTAAAGATAAAAATATTGCAACATCAGCTGATTGGATATTTTTAATTGGTCTATCATTAATAGTTTCGGCAGTGTCTCAATATGTAGGAGCATCTTTAAATAATGGGTTAAGTTCTGTGGGATTGGAGATGTTCGATAAGGGAACTATAACAACTTTATTTGTCACAATTTTAGGATTAATATGTGCATTATCACCTTTAGGCAAGGTGCCTGCAGTTGAAGAACTATCTAATGTTTATCTTTATGCAGTTGTATCTCTACTGGCATCTACTGCATCGATAGTGGATTTATTGACTGCTCCTATGTGGGTAGTTTTTGGATTATTTATACTTTTAGTTCATGTTGTACTGATGTTTTTATTTTCCAAGATATTTCATTGGGATTTATGTATGGTATTCACTGCATCTTTAGCAAATTTAGGTGGTTCTGCTTCAGCTCCTATTGTAGCTTCTGCGTATGATCAATCTTATGCTGGCATCGGTGTGCTTATGGGTGTGCTTGGTGCAGCAGTAGGAAACTTTTTAGGTATTGGCATTGCACAAATATTGCGAATAATGTAATAATGTTTATTGGTTAAGGAAAAGTTATGAAAGAATATATTTTATTAAAAAATGATTTAAAAAATTATTTTAGTAATTTTGATGCAAATATAAGTGTAAGTTTTTATGATTTAAAGGAGGACTATACTTTTTCTTTTGATGGAGATAAAAAAATGCTTTCGGCTAGCATGATTAAACTGTTAATTATGGGTGCAATTCTCGAATGTATAAACGATGGAAAATATAATTTAGAAGATAACTATATTTTTGCTGATAAACATATAGTTGATGGTTCTGGAATAGTTATTGACATGGATGAAGGGCATAAGTTTTCTTTAAGGGAAATTATAAAACTCATGATAGTACTAAGTGATAATTCCTGTACAAATTTATTAATTGATATTTTATCAATGAAAGAAATAAATAGTTATGCAAAAAAACTTGGTCTGAAAAACACTGTTTTAGAAAGAAAAATGATGGATTTTGATGCTATTGAAAAAGGTTATAACAATTATACTTCATCTAATGATATAATGAATATATTAAAACTGATATATGGTAAAAAATTAGTTACTGAATATTTAAGTGATTTTGCAATAGAAGTGTTGCTTAGTCAAAAATTAAATTACGGATTAAAGAATTATCTATCAGAAGAAGTTAAATTGGCAAGTAAAAGTGGAAATCTAGACGGATTAGAAAACGATGGTGGAATATTTTTTCTTGATAAAGTAGATTATATTTTAGTTGTGTTAGTAAACAATGCTAAAACTAACCATTTAGCGAAAGAAATTATTAATAATATTTCTAAAATAACTTTTGATTTCATGGAGGGTTAAGAGTGGATAGAGGAACTATATATATAACTGGAGAAGCTAGGACTACTATGGACAATGCTATTACTAAAATTTATGGGGTATTTTATATTGCTCTTGTGGTAGAAAAAGCTACTGGAAATATATTATGTTTCGACTGCAATGCAACTCTAGATTTGACAAAAGATTTTATTAGTAAGATTTTTGTTGGTAAAAATATTTTATTGGATGAAAATAATATTATTGATGAAATAAATAAACGCTATTTAGCATCTTCATGTAGAGCTATTATAGTATCTTATAGAGATGCTCTTCAAAAATATAAAAAGTTAAATAATATTGACTAAATAAAGATTATAATTAGGGTCCTGAGGGGCCCTTTTTTAATGCTCTTTAAATAGATTTTACAATACATCTAAGTTATTTTTACACATCTTTGATAGATTATAGTTAAATAAAAATTATTTAGGAGGATTTTTGTGAAAAGATTAAAAAAAATTATGGCTACTGCTCTTGCTGTGGCAACTCTTGTACCGAGCTTTGTTTTTGCGGAAGGTAAAGACTATGGCAGTGCAAAAAATGTTATTGTTATGATTCCAGATGGAATGAGCGTGGAAGCTTTAACTACTGCAAGATGGATGACTGCTGAAAAGAAATTTGTTATGGATGATATGGCTACAGGTCTTGTTAGAACTAATAATGCTAATACACCTATTGCTGACTCAGCACCAGCTGGTACAGCAATGGCTACTGGCGTTAAATCAGAATCTCCATTTGTAGGAGTTTACCCTACAAAAGGCGGAATGCCAGGAGCAGAAGATTTTGATGAAAAAAAAGCTAAAATGCCTTTAGCAAATGTGCTTGAAGGTGCTGAAAGGACTGGAAGATCTACAGGTATTGTATCTACTTCAAATATCCAACACGCAACTCCTGCTGATTTTTCTGCGCACAATCCTGACAGAAATAATTATCAAGATTTAGGAGAACAACAAGTATACCAAAACATGGAAGTTGTTTTAGGTGCTGGTTCTAAACATCTATCTAAAGAAGTAAGAGATGATAAAGAAGATTTAATTGGTGAAATTAAGAATCTTGGATATGATTATGTAACTACTCCTGATGCAATGAAAGCATCTAAAGCAGATAAAATTTGGGGACTTTTTGCTGAAGAGAGTTTTGCATACCATATTGACAGAGATGCTTCAAAAGAACCAAGCTTAGCTGAAATGACTCAAAAAGCAATTGATGTATTATCTAAAAATGATAAAGGATTTTTCCTTATGGTTGAAGGATCTGAAGTTGACTGGGCTGCTCATTCTAATGACCCTGTAGCACTTGTTAATGATATTAAAGCATTTGATGATGCTGTTAAAGTAGCGAAAGATTTTGCAGACTCCAATGAAGACACTGTAATTGTTATTGCATCTGACCACGGAACAGGTGGTATTACTTTCGGACACAGAAATATCACAAAGGGTTATGACAAAGCAAAATTAGAAACATTTACTCATATTATAGCTGATGCTAAAATTTCAACTACAAAAGCTGCTGAACTTGTGAATGAAGATAAATCAAATATTGCACAAGTAATGAATGAAAACTTTAAAATTGCAGATTTAACTGAAGAAGAAATGAACTTTATTAAAAATGAAAAAGACACTGCTTCTGCAATTGGTAGAGTAGTTTCTACAAGAAGTAATATTGCATGGACAACTGGAGGTCACGTTGGTGGAGATGTTGGATTGTATTGCTATGCGACAGCTAAAGATGGCAAAAGATTATCAGGTACAGTTTACAACAATCAAATTGGTAAATATGTAGCTGATCTTTTAGATGTAGATCTAAATGCTCTTACTGAAGAATTATATAATCCAATTAGACTAGGATTTGAAGCTAAAGAAGCTAAAGTAGAATTTAAAGTTGTTGGTAAAAATAACTATGAAGCAGTTGTAACTAAAGGCGAAGACAAAGTTGTATTCCCTATAGCTAAAAATTATGCAATTAAAAATGGTGAAAAAGTAGAACTTAAAGGGTTGACAGTTTATACTGGAAAATCAGTTTATGTATCAAAAGATGCATTTGAGTTAGTAAAATAATTATGAGAAGTTAAAAGGAGCCACCTCATTGGGTGGCTTTTTTTGTTTTAAAATTAGGAAAGTTTATAATAATAAAAATTTAATTAATAAAAAAAGACTGAAATGAATCAGTCTTTTTATATGGTCGGGGTGAGAGGATTTGAACCCCCGGCCCCATGGTCCCAAACCACGTGCGCTACCAAACTGCGCTACACCCCGACGACACTCATATATTATACAGAGTATTTACTAAAAATCAAAACTTTGTATACAAATTATTTTATCTTATTAAGAGCGTAAAATCAAGTATATTTTATAAATAGTCTACTATTTCGAATTAATTCTCTATATATCTCTGTTTTTCTTCTGTTTTTAAAATAAGTTGATTTTTATGTTTTTAAATATTAAAATATACTGTAACGTGAGATTGAATTAAGGAGGTTTAGATGAAAGCTATTATTTTTGATTTAGATGGTACATTGGTTGATTCTATGCGATATTGGCGAGATGTATCTAAAGAATTTTTAAAAACTAAAGGAATTGACATAGATAATGAAGTTCAACACAAAATGACTACAATGAGTCTGCGTAAATCTTTATTATATTTAAAAGATTTTTATAATTTAAAAGAAACTCTTGATGTGCTTTATGATGAATTTTCTGATATTGTCACTGATTTTTATATGAATAAAGTTGAACTTAAAGAAAATGCTATTGAAATATTAGAATATTTTAAGTCAAAAGGTTTTAAAATTGTCATAGGCACTTCTACTGCAAAAAATTTTGTAGACATTGTGGCTGATAAATTTAATTTATATGACTATGCTTCTGCTGTTTTTACTGTTGATGGAGTCGGTCACTATAAAAGTGAAGTCAAATTTTTTACTTCAATAGCTGATAGTATTGAGGAAGATACACAGGATATTTATCTAGTTGATGATTCTTTTATTGCTCTTAGAGCTGCTAAAGATGCTGGTTTAGTTCCAGTTGGTATATATGACGAAAATTCAGACGACAAGTGGCATATCATTAAAGAAGAACAGAAATTTTATATTTCAAAATTAATTGAATTAAAGGAAATATGAAATTATTTTTGTACTTTTTTGTTAAATCGATTTTTGCTTTTATCATAACCTTTTCTATATTTTCAATTGCTAGAAGGGAGTATGTCAATAGAAATAAAGTCAAAACTAATTTACGAAGAGAATTTTTAATTAGGATTTTTGTAGGATATTTGGCTATACTTGCTATTCTTTTATTTACACCGAATGCACAAATTAGTGCTAAGGGTATTAATCTCACTAGCGCTAACTTTGATTTTGTTGGCAATTTTAAGGATAGGATATATGATGGTTCGTGGGGAATGAATTTTGTTCCATTCAGAACGATAAAATCCTATTTAAAATATTCTGGTTTTAGACATGCGATGATAAATATAGTAGGAAATATAATAATATTTATACCTTTTGGTAGAATATTGCCAGAAATTTACAGGCGAAGTCAGAATTTATTAAATATTTTTTTTATTTTACTATTAACATCTTGTGTAATAGAGTTTATACAATTTTTCATAGGTCGTTCAGTGGATATTGACGATATAATGTTAAATGTAGTTGGTGGAATAATTGGTTTTGTTTTGTGGCAAAAATTTGCTCCTAAGAGACAACGCAGAGTTAAATTCAATAGAAATTTAAATAAATGAAAAGCTCTTAAATTGACAAAAAGGGCTTTTTTTAGTATAATTTTTTCTTACAAATAAATAGTATGGGGGCGAAAATGGTTTCGACGGGGGTTTTGAGCTTAGAGCAGCGAGCCGTTGATGGATCACACAACGTTAAAATGGTCCATTAAAATAAACGACGAAAATAATTTCGCACTAGCTGCCTAAGAATTGGTAGCAATCCTTGACAGACTCCGCGATCTGTTAAAGGGTTTCAAATTTAGCGGGCCACGAACTCTGTAAGGCGCCATAACAGAGGGGGTCTAATGGCGATACTCCAAATTAGTTTGACTTTTTAGTAGTTTGGAGGAATTTTAAAAATAGTCTGCGCTCGGAGAATTCTCTGTGACGGACTTTCGGACGCGGGTTCGACTCCCGCCGCCTCCACCATATTAAAAAACGTGTATCACTATGTTTTATAGTAGTGATACACGTTTTTATTTTACAGTTAGCTATTAGCCAATAGTTGTTCGTATTTATTTATAAGTTCTACTGGTATAACAAAATTAAAATAAGTACCTGTGTGAGATAAATATAGGTACACATAACCAAGTGCGGTGAATTTTTTTAGATTGACATAGACGTTTTTGTCACTATAATCTACTGTTCCGTTGTAGAAATCATAAAAAGATTTGTGTTCTTCTTTGTCAAATTTGTTTAAAACTTCTTCAAATCTATTATTTATGGTTTCATAAATTAAGTTTACTTTATCTATATTATTTAAATCTGATATATTTAGACTGTATGTAGTTGCTATACTTAGAAGTTGTTCTTCGTCTAAACTTTCTAATATTGGGTATAATCTATCTTGAGGCAATTTGTTGATTGTCTCTTTTTCGAAAATGTTTAATAAAAATTCGCTCATTTTTTTCACCTCTATTTCATTATATAGGTTTTTAAATTTTGAGCAATGGGAGGATATATGTCGGAGATTAAAAAGTTAACAGATGGAGTTTATTTAAAAATTATACCTTTAAAGGGAAATCCTTTGAAGAGTATAAATATTTATATGGTGAAGTCGGATGACGAGGCCATGATTATAGATACGGGTTTTAATACTGATGAGATTAGAAGTGAAATGTTATCTTATATTCGAGATATGGAAATTAATCTCTCTAAGACAAAATTATTTTTGACACATCTTCATTCTGATCATACTGGTCTTGCTAGTTGGTTTCATGAAGAGCTTGGTGTGAAAATTTATATGGGCGAAGTTGATTATAATATGATGAGCGATATGGCAGATGAAAACTCACCTAGATGGGTTGATATAATGAAAACTACTCATTTGCAGGGTCTTGATGCTGATAATCTTAAAATAGATGAGCATCCTGGTTTTAAATATCGTCCACGCAAGGAATTTCCTCATATTGCTGTTAATCCTGGCGATGTTTTAAATGTTGGAGATTTTAATTTTATAGCTCAGGACTTCTCTGGGCATACTCCAGGTATGATAGGTCTTTATGAGAAAGATAAGAAAATTTTATTTTGTGGCGACCATTTACTCAAGAAAATTACTCCAAATATTACTTTTTGGAATTTTGAGGTGGGCGATTCCCTGGGAACTTATTTAAATAATATTGAAAAAGTAAAAGATTTAGATGTTGAGCATCTTTATTCTTCGCATAGGGAACTTATCACTGATATTTGTGGTAGAATTGAAGAGTTAAAGCTTCACCATAAAAATAGAATTGATGAAGCACTTAAAACTTTAGAGCGAAACGGCGAGTGTAGTGTTAGGGATATTGCTGAGAATATGAGTTGGGATATTTCTACAAAAGATTTTAATAAGTTTCCTAATTCTCAAAAGTTCTTTGCAGCAGGTGAGGCTCATGCCCATCTTGAATATTTGCGTGGCAAGGGACTTGCTGATTTTAGGAAAGACGCAAATGGAGTTTTAAAATATTATAAAATTTAGTTTAACAATAAGGAGATAGCATGGATACTGATATTTTTAGATTTAAAGACAAAACTATAAAAAAAGGTGGAGAAACCATTCTGTGCGGCATAGTAAATGTTACACCAGATTCTTTTTCTGACGGTGGGAAGTTTTTTGGTGTAGACAAAGCAGTAAAAAGAGCACTTGAACTTATAGATGAGGGTGCTGGAATGATTGATATTGGTGGAGAATCTACTAGACCAGGTTCGACTTATGTAGATATTGAAGAGGAAATAAATAGAGTTGTTCCTGTTATTAGAAAGTTAAAAGAAATGACCAATATTCCCATTTCAATTGATACATGGAAAGCTGACGTAGCAGAAAAAGCTATAGAGAATGGTGCTGATATTGTAAATGATATCACTGGTTTTTTGGGAGATTCTAAAATGGCAGAGGTTGTAAGTAAAACTGATGCAGGTGCGATTTTAATGTTCAACCCAGTTCTAGCAAGACCAAACCACGAGAGTTCTAAAAAATTCCCTAAATTTGGTGGCGATTGGATATTTTCTAATGAAGAACTTAAATCTTTTGAAAATATGGAAATTGTTGAATTAATGAAGAAATATTTTGAAAAATCTATTTCTTTATGCAATAAATATGGAATAAATAAAGATAGAATAATGCTTGATCCAGGTATAGGTTTTGGGCTTACAAAAAAAGAAAATTTAAAATTAGTAGATGAAATTGATGTAATAAAAGACATGGGTTATTTTACTTTTTTAGGCGTATCAAGAAAGAGATTTATCGTAAATCTTTTAAACGATAATGGCATAGATTCATCAGCAGAGACTAATTTAGGTTTTGAAAATAGAGATGAAGCCTCTTCTGCTCTTACTACAATTGGAGCGTATAAAGGAGTTGAGGTTTTAAGAGTGCACACTGTTAAACACCACAAAATAGCTAAAATTGTCGGCGATGCTATTAGGATGAATGCAAGTCTTAAAGATATTAATTTTGATGCATATAGGTAAAAGACTTTAAATATAAAAAATTTAGATATATAATATTAGTGATAAAAGTATTAATTATTAAAAGAGGGGGACTATATGTCACTAGTTGATGAATTGAAAAGTAAAATTAGAGTTGAAAAACCTGAGATTGTATTTCCAGAAGGGGACGATACAAGAATTTTAAGGGCTGCAGTAAGACTTGAACAAGATGGAGATCTTAAACCAATTGTGCTAGGTTCTAAAGAAAAACTAGCAGAAATTGCAAAAGAAGAATGCATTGATATTTCTAATTTAGAAATTATCGATCCTCTAAATTATGATGATATTGACAATATGGTATCAGCTTTTGTTGAAAGAAGAAAAGGAAAAGCAACAGGAGAAAAAGCACGTGAAATTTTAAAAGACCACAATTATTTTGGAACAATGCTTGTATATTTGAATAAAGCAAAAGGACTTGTTTCTGGAGCTGCACACACAACTGCAGATACAGTTAGACCGGCTTTACAAATTATTAAAACTAAACCAGAATATTCAAGATGTTCAGGTGCATTTTTAATGCTTAGAGATGAAGAAAAATACTTAATGGCTGACTGTGCTATAAACATTGATTTAGATGCAGAAGGACTTGCAGAAGTTGCAGTTGTATCTAATGAGACAGCAAAATCTTTTGGAATAGATCCAAAAATTGCCATGCTTTCTTTCTCAACTAAAGGATCAGCATCACACGAAAGAGTAGATATGGTTGCAGAAGCAACAAGACTTGCTCATGAAAAAAATCCAGATATGGCTGTTGATGGAGAACTTCAATTTGATGCTGCTTTTGTTCCAGAAGTTGCAAAGAAAAAAGCACCAAATTCTGATGTTGCAGGACATGCGAATGTATTTGTCTTCCCAAATATTGAAGCAGGAAATATTGGATATAAGCTTGCTCAAAGATATGGTGGATTTGAGGCTATTGGACCTATACTTCAAGGTTTAAATGCTCCTGTAAATGACTTGTCACGTGGTTGTGTAGAAGATGAAGTGTATTCTCTTGCTATTATAACAGCAGCTCAAGCAGTACTTTAATATTAATATAATATATTTTATATTTTGAGACTTCCATGATGGGAGTCTCAATTGTTTTAGTTAAGCTTATCTACTTATTGAATTAGAACTAAAAGTTTTTATAAGTAATAGTGACAAAATATTTCAGTTTAAGTGATTAATTCTAATTTTAATTAATAATTTATTAATTTTTATATCAAGTACTAAAATTCAATTAAATAATCAACTGTGTTAGTTATAAATCCTGATAATTTGTAAAAAGATTATAAAAAATATTTTGTTTATAGTATAATGTTATTGACTTTGCAAGTAGGTAAGCTAATTTTTACGAAAATACATTAACTTTTTGTATTAGTAGTTTTAAAAATATGTAAGCAGAAGAACGAAATTTGAAATACTTGTGAATTAAAATATTTAATACTATAATACTCTTGATGAATAAATGGAGGTTTTATGAGATTATCTAAACTTTATATGCCAACTCTAAGAGAAGATCCACAAGATGCAGAAATTGCGTCTCACAAATATCTTTTGAGAGCTGGTATGATAAGAAAGACGGCAAGTGGAATTTATACATACTTGCCACTTGGCTATAGATCAATAAGAAAAATTGAAAATATTGTAAGAGAAGAGATGGACAATGCAGGAGCAATGGAAATACTTATGAGTGCTATTCAACCTGCAGAAATTTGGCGTGAATCAGGAAGATGGGACAAATTTGGACCTGAGATGTTTAAACTAAAAGATCGCAATGACAGAGAATTTTGTCTCGGACCAACAGCAGAAGAATATTTTACAACTCTTATTCGAGATGAAGTAAAAAGTTACAAAGATTTTCCTCTTAATCTTTATCAAATACAAACAAAGTATAGAGACGAAAAAAGACCGAGATTTGGCATAAATAGGGCTCGTGAATTTTCAATGAAAGATGCTTATACTTTTGATACATCTGAAGAAAATTTAGATATAGCTTATATGAATATGTATAGAGCCTATGAAAATATTTTTGATAGACTTACCCTAGATTATAAAATAGTTGAAGGTGACAATGGTGCCATGGGTGGTACAGGCAGTCATGAGTTTATTGCACTTTCTGAAACAGGCGAAGGAGTAATAGTATATTCACCATCGGGTAAATTTGGAGCGACTGAAGAAAAAGCTCCAGTAAAATACAATCTCCCAGAAACTGAGATAGAAAAAGAAATTGAAAAGGTAAATACACCTAATACTAAGACAATTGATGAAGTTGCAGAATTTTTAAATGTAGAAAAGAAAAAATGTGCAAAAGCTATAGATTTGATAATTGAAGGTGAACCAGTCTTAGTTTTCATACCAGGAGATAGAGAACTAAATATGGCAAAACTAATTTCATATACGGCAGCACCTGAGCATGAAATCAGGATGATGGAAGATGAAGAGATTTTAAATATCAAATCATATCCAGGATATACTGGTCCAAAAGATATTGACGCTAGAATAATAGTTGACAAATCTCTTACTGATATGAAAAACTTAGTTATAGGTTCAAATGAAGATGAATACCACTATATAAATGCAAATTTTGGCAGAGACTTCAAAGGTGAAGTAGTAGAAGATTTACTTCTAGTTCAAGAAGGAGACCTTGTTCCTGGAACAGATGAAAAATATGAATTTGCCAGAGGAATTGAAGTAGGAAATATATTCAAACTTGGCACAAAGTATTCAAAATCTTTGGGGGCAACTTTCTTAGATGAAAATGGCAAAGAAAAGTATTTTGTAATGGGTTCTTATGGTGTGGGTATAACTAGATCTGTCACAGCAATCATAGAGCAAAATCATGATGAAAATGGAATTATTTGGCCATTATCTGTCGCTCCATATGAGGCTATTGTCACTATAGTAAATGTTAAAAATGAAGAGCAAGTCCGTTTAGGAGAAAAAATTTACAATGATTTAAAGAAAAAGGGAGTAGAAGTTCTACTTGATGACAGACGTGACAGAGCTGGAGTTAAATTTAAGGATAGAGATCTTATTGGTATTCCACTTAGAATAACTTGTGGTAAAAAATCAGCAGATAATATTGTTGAATATTCAACTAGAAGAGAAATGGTAAATATGGAAATAACTGCTGGAGAAGCAATTAACAATATATTAGAAGAAATTGAAAATAAATAAGGAGAATTATGGCAGACTTTAAATTTGAGATAGTAGAACACTTAGGGGTCCTATCAGAAAGTGTCAAAGGTTGGACAAAAGAGTTAAATAAGGTTAGTTTTAATGATAGACCTGCTAAATATGATATTAGAGAATGGGATCCTGAGCATGCAAAAATGTCAAAGGGTGTTACTCTAAATGATGAAGAAATGGAAATACTCTCTAAAATACTAAAGGATAGGGAGATTTAATATATTTTTAAAAACACTTGTGTTATAATAGAAAAATGTTAAAATACGCCGAGAGCGAGGAGGATTTAAATGACTGAAATAAAAAAGAAGGAAAACAACAAAGTCTTTTTTGACCTTGTTTTAAAAAAAGAAGATATAAAGAAAGCTGAAACTGAAGTTTACAAAAAAAATAAAAAATATTTTCAAATTCCAGGATTTAGAAAAGGACATGTTCCTAAACAAATGATTGAAAACATGTATGGTAAAGATGTTTTCTTTGAAGATGCAGTAAATGAACTTTTGCCTGAAGCTTATGAAAAAGCAATCGATGAATTAAAATTAGATGTAGTTGATAATCCAAATATGGATATTGATGAAGAAACAATGGGTAAAGATGAATTAGTGGTAAAAGTTGATGTTGATGTTAAACCTGAAGTTGAAGTTTCTGATTACAAGGGTATGGAAATAGAAGATCCAACTTTAACAGTTACTGATGATGTTCTTGATGCAGAAATTGAAAATCAAAGAAGAATGAATGCAAGAATTATAAATGTTGACGATAGAGCAGTTAAAGAAGGAGATATTGTAAATATTGACTTCAAAGGTTCTGTTGATGGAGAATACTTTGAAGGTGGTACTGCAGAAGGCCAAGATTTAGAAATTGGTTCTGATACTTTCATACCAGGTTTTGAAGAAAAACTAATTGGTCACGAAATAGGAGAAGAGTTTGATATTGATGTAGACTTCCCAGAAGATTACCACCAAGAAGATCTTGCAGGTAAAACTTCAAAATTTAAAATTAAAATTAACAGTATTTCATATGAAGAACTTCCAGAACTTGATGATGAGTTTATCAAAGATATCTCTGAGTTCGATACAGTTGAAGAATTTAAAGAAGACCTTAAAAAGAAAAAAGAAGAAGAATTTGAAACAACATCTCTTATGGAAAAACAAAGAAGAGCAATTGAAATGCTTGGAGATAAAGTAGATGTTGAAATTCCTGATGGAATGGTTAGAGCTCAAATGGACCAAACAGTAGCAAATTATGATCAAACACTTAGAGCTCAAGGAATTTCACTTGATGACTATGTAAAAATGGTTGGTTCAACTATGGAAGAATTTAGAGAAAACGCAAGACCAAGTGCAGAAAAAACTGTCAAAAACGACCTAGCTCTTGAAGCAGTTGTTAGAGCAGAAAATCTTCAAGTTACTGATGAAGAAATTGAAGAAGAAGTAGAAAATGTTGTTAAAGAATATTTCAAAGATGATGAAGAACATCAAAAAAGAATGAAAGAATACATGCTCAACGAAAATAAAGAAGTTGTTAGAGGCGACCTTGAAAAAAGAAAAGCAGTAGACTTTATTGTTGAACATGCAAAATTTGTTGAACCAAAAGAAACAAAAGAAGAAAAAGATAATACTGAAGAATAATTAAATTTAGAGAAGGACGTGATCTCATGGCATTAGTGCCTATGGTAGTAGAACAAACTAATAGAGGAGAAAGATCTTATGACATTTACTCTAGACTTTTAAAAGATAGAATTATCTTTGCAAGTGGTGAAGTAAATGATGTTATGGCTGATTTAATTGTGGCTCAATTATTATTTCTTGAGTCTGTTGATCCTAATAAAGATATTCAACTTTATATAAATTCGCCAGGTGGATCTGTAAGTGCTGGTTTTGCTATATTTGATACAATTAATTATATAAAACCAGATGTTTCTACAATTTGTATAGGTATGGCAGCATCAATGGGAGCATTCTTACTTGCTTGTGGAACTAAGGGCAAAAGATTCGCTCTTCCAAATGCAGATATTATGATTCATCAACCATCAGGTGGTGCACAAGGCCAAGCAAGTGATATTCAGATAAATGCTGAAAAGATTTTAAAAATCAGACACAAACTAAATAAAATACTTGCAGATAATACTGGTCAACCTCTAGATAAAATTGAAAGAGATACAGATAGGGATTATTGGTTATCTGCAGAAGAAGCAGTAGAATATGGACTTATAGACAGAGTAATAGAAAGTAGGGATTGATTTAGAGGTGAATTATGGCTGGTACAGATGAAGTTATGAGATGTTCATTCTGTGGCAGAACTCAAAATCAAGTTAAAAGACTTATTGCAGGGCCAAATGTAAATATTTGTAATGAATGTATTTCGCTTTGCAATACGATTTTAAATGAAGAGATAGATAAAGATGATAGTGCTGAATTTTCATTAAAAAAACCAGCAGAGATAAAAGAAATTTTAGACTCCTATGTAGTTAAACAGGAAGATGCTAAAAAAGCTCTATCTGTGGCTGTTTATAATCACTACAAGAGAATCGCTTCATCTAAAAAAACTGACTCAGACATTGAACTTCAAAAATCAAATATATTAATGATTGGGCCTACTGGCTCAGGAAAGACATTATTGGCACAAACACTTGCTAGACTTTTAAATGTTCCTTTTGCAATTGCAGATGCAACTACACTCACAGAAGCTGGTTATGTTGGCGAAGATGTAGAAAATATTATATTAAAGCTAATTCAAAATGCTGACTATGATATAGAAAAAGCCGAAAAAGGAATAATTTATATTGACGAAATTGATAAAATAGCAAGAAAATCAGAGAATGTGTCAATCACAAGAGATGTAAGTGGCGAAGGCGTACAACAAGCACTTCTTAAAATAATAGAAGGAACTGTTGCAAATGTACCACCACAAGGTGGTAGAAAACATCCAAGTCAAGAATTTATTCAAGTAGATACTTCTAATATTTTATTTATCGTTGGCGGTGCTTTTGATGGCATTGACAAAATAATTGAAAATAGGATTTCAAAATCATCAATGGGTTTTGGTTCTCAATTATATGATAAAGAAAAAGAAAGCAAAAATATTTTACAAAAAGTTGAAACTGAAGATTTGCTAAAATTTGGTTTAATTCCAGAACTTATAGGTAGACTTCCAGTTACAATAACACTTGAAGAACTTGACGAGGGTGCCTTGGTTGAAATTCTAACTAAGCCTAAGAATGCTCTTGTAAAACAATATAAAGAGTTATTGAAACTTGATGATGTAGATTTAATATTTGATGACGAGGCTCTTAAAGCTATCGCCCAAAAAGCTATTGACAAAAAAGCTGGTGCGAGAGGACTAAGAGGTGTAATCGAGAATACTATAATGAATGTCATGTACGAGATACCGTCACGTGATGATGTCAAGGCTGTTCAAATAACTAAAGATGCAGTTGATGGTAAATCATCTGCAAAGCTAATCAAAAAGTAAAACGCCGTGGTTATCCACGGCTTTTTTAAAAGGTGTGTTGTAATGGAAAAATTAAAATTACCTCTTATCCCCCTTCGAAATATGGTGGTATTTCCTCATATGGTCACACATTTCGACTGTGGAAGAGATATATCAATAAATGCAGTAGAAGAAGCCGAAATGGCAAATTCTAAAATATTTTTAGTGGCACAAATAGATTTTAATGTAGAAAAGCCTGATGAAGAAGACTTATATGAAATTGGTACAATTGCTACAATAAAACAAATTTTAAAACTCCCTGGAGGGATAGTTCGTGTCCTCGTGGAAGGAGAAAAAAGGGCTCAAATAGAAAATCTTGATATAAGCGAAAATATTATTGAAGCTGAGCTCACAGTATTTGAAGAAAAAATTCAAAGTTATGAAGAAAGTGAAGATTTAGAAGCTGCACTTCGTCTTGCAGTAGCAGATATTGAAAAATACGTTACTTTAGATGAAAAAATGTTGCCTGGATTACTGTCTAATTTAATGGATACTGATGATCCATCAAGATTTATTGACACTGTTGTAGGATATCTAAATTTTAAGTTAGAAGATCATCAAAAGATTTTATCTACTGTTGATATTTATGAAAGAATAGTGGCCTTTCATGAAATAATGAAAAGAGAGATAGAAGTTCTATCAATTGAAAAAGAAATTGATGATGAAGTTAAATCTAAATTAGACAAAGTACAAAAAGAATTTTATTTGAAAGAACAACTTAAAGTAATTCGAAAAGAACTTGGAGATTCTCAAGATGAAGCTGGCATGGCTGACGATTATGTTTCACAACTTGAAGATAAAGATTTGTCAGAAGAAGTTAGAGAAAAGGCAATGAAAGAGGCCTACAAGTTAGCATCGTTAAATTCTCAATCACCAGACTATTCTCAAATTATAAATTATCTTGACTGGATATTGGAACTTCCTTGGAAAGAATCTTCAGATGAAGAAGTTGATGTAGCATATGCACGCAAGATTTTAAATGAAGAACATTATGGACTTAAAAATGTGAAAGAGAGAATACTCGAATTTATTGCCGTTCGTAAACTTGCAAAGGAAAATTTAAAAGGACCAATACTTTGTTTGGTTGGACCACCAGGAGTTGGTAAAACTTCAATAGCACAATCAATAGCAAAATCTCTTGGCAAAAAATTTGTCAGGATGAGCTTAGGTGGAGTAACAGATGAATCTGAAATTCGAGGTCATAGAAGGACTTATGTGGGTGCACTACCAGGTAGGATAATAACACTTATAAAAAAAGCTGAGGAAAATGACCCTGTATTTTTATTTGATGAGATAGATAAAGTAGGCAACGACTTCAAAGGTGATCCAGCAAGTGGATTGCTTGAAGTGTTAGATCCTGAGCAAAATGATACTTTCACAGATAGATATTTGGAACTTCCTTTTGATTTGTCTAATGTATTTTTTATAGCTACTGCAAATACTACCTCAACAATACCGAGACCTCTACTTGATAGAATGGAAATTATCGAACTCGGTGGATATACTCCAAGCGAAAAATTTAATATTGCAAAAAAATACTTGGTTCCAAAACAAATAAAAGAAAATGGACTTTATGGCAAAAATGTAAATATATCTGATAAAGCTATTGAAGATACAATCGACTATTATACAAGAGAATCTGGCGTACGAGGCTTAGAAAAAGAAATATCAAAAATAGCAAGAAAAGCAGCTCTAGAAATTATAGAAAATGATGCTAAAAGAGTTTCAATTTCGACAAGGAATATTGAAAAATATTTAGGTGAAAAGAAATTTACAATTGATCAAAGAGAGGTTAAGGACCAAATTGGATCTGTAAATGGTCTTGCTTGGACACAGGTGGGTGGTACTACTTTAAATATTGAAACTTCAATAATGGAGGGTAAAGGTCATCTAAGCCTTACAGGATCTTTAGGAGATGTAATGAAGGAATCTGCTAGTGCGGCTATTTCTTATATAGCGTCTAACGCAAAAGATTTTGGAATAGATCCAAGTTTTAGAACTAAAAAAGATATTCATATACATGTACCTGAAGGTGCAGTGCCAAAAGATGGACCATCGGCAGGTATAACTATTGCAACATCTGTCTTATCTGCACTGACACAAAAACCAGTAAGAAGTGATGTAGCAATGACTGGGGAGATAACTTTAAGAGGAAAAGTTCTTCCTATTGGAGGACTTAAAGAAAAATTATTAGCTGCCGAGCGTTTTGGAGTTAAAACAGTAATAATTCCAGAAGAAAATAAAAGAGATTTAAATGAAATTGAAGAAGAAGCCATCGATAAATTAGAGATAAAAACAGCAACTAATTTCAAAGAAGTGGCCAAAATTGCCATAGGAGATTTTCATGAAAATTAAAAAGTCAGAACTGGAAAGAGTAGCAGTTAAAAAAGAACAATATCCACATGAAAATATAAAAGAGATTGCCTTTGCAGGCCGCTCTAATGTTGGGAAATCCTCATTTATAAATGCAATGCTAAGTAGAAAAAATTTGGCTAGGACATCTTCTACTCCTGGCAAAACAAGAACTATCAATTTTTATAATGTAGATGATAAATTGCGACTTGTGGATTTGCCAGGTTATGGTTATGCAAAAGTAGCTAAGTCAGAAAAAGATAAATGGGCAGGTATAATAAACGAATATCTAGAAACTCGAGATAATTTACTTGAAACCATACTATTGGTAGATATTAGACACGAACCAACTGAACTTGATAAGCAAATGTATAATTATATTTTGGACTCTGGTTTTTCAGGGATAGTCATTGCCACAAAACAAGATAAAATTAAAAAATCTCAGTTAAATAAACATGTAGATGCAATAGTTAAAAAATTAGAAATGAAGTCAAAAGACAATCTAATCACTTTCTCTTCAGAAAAGAGAGATACCGTAGAGGATATGTGGTATATTTTTAATGATATGATAAAATTTCATAAGAATAATGAGTGAATTATAAAATTTGGGTTTTCTATTGATACAGAATATGGAAATCCCAAATTTTTTATTTTTTATCACTTATGAAATTTCTATGCGTTTTCTGTGTTCGCTTAGTCGAGATGACATTTTGAAAGAATTGCTACAACCCCTTCACCTGTAATTTCGAGCGGAAAACCCGAAGAGTTTGGTAAGTCGCCGTCTACTCGAAGAGTGAGGAATCTACCTGTATAGGAGTAGTTCTGTCAATATAATTTGATATCTTTTTTACATTATTACTAATAACAAACTTTTACTTATATCAATAAAATATAAATAAAAATCTATTTCTCTATTAATACTTCATATTATGTACTTCACTAGAGTATATAGAACTGATACAATATTTTTAATTGTTAAGAAATTCTTAAATTTATTAAATATAACTAAATTTCATAGGGAAACCACAACAATTACACAAAACTCTGTTAAAATATAAAAATGGAGGGGTATTATGAAAATAAAAAATATTTTTAAAGTGGCATTTCTTTCTGCTGCTTTAATTTTACCAGTCAATATATTTGCAAAAGGCGAGGATGAAATAATAACTTTAGGTAGAGACTTAACACTCAATCAAAGAGATGAAATACTTCAAGAAATGAATGCAACAGAAGATGCCAAGATAATTGAAGTTACAAATGAAGAAGAATACCAATACTTAGGGGATGTACTCACTTCTAAAGAAATTGGCAACAAGGCCATATCATCTGCTATTGTTAGATATACAAAGGAAGGCTCTGGAATTAATATTGAAATTTCGCCAAATATTGTCGTTGTCAGCGAAAGTTCCTACAGAAATGCCATGACAACTGCAGGTGTAAAAGATGCCGATGTATATGTGACAGCACCAGGCAAAGTTTCAGGCACAGCTGCTCTTACTGGAATTTTAAAATCTTATGAAGAAACTTCTGGCAAGAAAATTCCTGAAGATGTTAAGAAAGTAGCTAATGAAGAGCTCGTACTACAGACAAAATTATCAGAAGATATTGGCGAAGAAAAGACAAATGATGTAATAAATATAGTTAAAAGTGAAATGGCTGCAAAAATGCCACAGTCTAAAGAAGAAGTTAGACAAATAGTAGATACCGTAAATACTAATTATAATCTAGGACTATCAGATAGTGCTAAAGATGGACTCACAACTCTATTTAACAACATGAAAAATGCCGATATAGATTGGAAACTTGTAGCTAATAAAGTCGGGGAATATTCCAAAAAAGCAAATGAATTTTTAAATTCACCAGAAGGCGAAAAGGCAGTAAAAGATACCAAAAACTTTATAGAAAAAATAATAGATTTTTTAGTTTCACTTTTCAAATAAACATATATATTTTAGTATTTTATAAATACAAGATTTGACTTTGATATATAATATTTGTATAATTATTTTATAAGTATATTTTTATATAGAAGTGGGAGGTTTATAATGAAAAAAATTATTTTTTTTGAGTATGGCTTTAATTTTAGCTCAGTGTCTTATGAGTCCAGTTTTCGCAATTGAGGAAGAACAAAAATTGTATGATAATCAGATTTCAATTACAAAAGAGCAAGAAAAGGAATTAATATTAAATGATATTAAAGAACAACTTATAGAGCAAGGTAGATTAGATCATCTTAAATTTTATGAAGATGAAATTGATAATAGATTGGGACTTAATACAGATTCAAATGAAAATATTTTACGTGAAGCACAAAATGGAATTAGTTTTTTAAGAGCTTCAGGTATAAAGGCTCCAAGAGGTGGGGGTGGTATTAATTCTAATTCTTATGCTACAACTACTTATATCTATATTCCTAATAATATGATCGACAAGGAAATTGCGAAGCATCCAGATGGGATAAGTTCATGGATTGCTAAAATAGGGCTAGGACAAATTAGTATTATAAATGGTTTTATTTCAGCTGTTCAAACTTCGCAACTAAGGAATTTCAGAGATAAAGGTAAGGCTGTTGAGAAGATTGTGGTTGTAGATCATACTGAGAATGATGTCGTATCTACTGCATATATGGAATGGAAAGATTATCCTTATATGAGTAGTAATTATGATAAAGTCAGAGTTGGATAATTGATTATGAATTATTTTATACGAGATACCATTTTTTTAATTATTGCGTTAATTATCTTATTTATAATATATAGAAAGAAAAAAACAATTAAAGACAATAATTTTGTAATAGAAATATTTTCTTTTATAAATTTGTTTTTATTATATTTGCAAGGAACCCCTTATAAGGAATTTTTAAAATTTCTAATATTTATTGGATTCATTGTATTCATTTGGTTAATAAATTTTTTATTAATGCGTATTAATAAAAAATTTGTTGACTCAAAAATTTATTTAATTATTATTTCTGTAGGATCTGTTTTTTCACAATTTATTTTTTATACTATCCATGGAAATTATAAAGAAGTATTTCTATATAATAGAAAAGAGTTTGTTTACATTTTGATTTTCATTGTAATATTTGAATTCTTAGTTAAATTAATGCTGGATAATAGACTTTTATGTAATTTATTTGTAGAAAAAGATAAAACTCGAACTGTATTTTTAATTAGTGAGACAGTTTTTATTTTGATTTTTATGATTGAGTCAATAATTAATATATTAAATTTAAATTATCTAAATTTCTTATATTAATATTATTTTCTTTTTGAATTGATAATATTATAAGGTAGATTTATTGTAAAAGTTATAACTTTTTGACAATTTGCTGATTGTATTTTTCAATTTTCAAATAAAAAATTATTTAATAAATATACTAAAAAATAATTTTAATATTTAGTTAAATTAAAATATTGAAAAAGCACGATAGAATGTAGTACCCCTCCTAAACCTAGATACGTATTAGGAGGGGTACTGTCAAATGTTAGCAATCAATTGGATTTAATAAATTATATAATGTTTTAACGTGAATTCCAGTGGCACGTTTTGGCAAGTATCCCTTAGCTTTACTTCTATAAGCTGTGCCTGCTATATCCAAATGTATCCATTTTGTGTTTTCTTTTACAAATTCTCCGACAAATAGTCCTGCAGTAACAGAGCCTGCACCATTGGAGCTTGTATTTGCAATGTCTGCTACATCTGAATTATTTAATTTTTTGAAGTCCTCATCATATGGGAAAGCCCAAATCTTTTCACCAGCAATTTCTGCTGCTTGAAGTAGTTCTTGATAAAAGCCATCATCATTTGTAACTGCGCCTGTATATTCTTCGCCAAGTGCGGATAAAACTGCACCAGTTAGAGTTGCAAGATCAATTACTCTTTCAACTTTGAAATTATTTGTAGCATAGAAAATAGCATCGGCAAGTGTAAGTCTACCTTCTGCATCTGTATTTTTAACTTCGACAGTTAAACCTTTCATGGTATCAATTATATCGCCTGATTTATACGCAGTGCCAGAAATCATATTCTCACAAGCTGCAACTACAGCTACTACATTAACTTTTGCTTTGCTTTTTCCTAGTGCATACATTGTTCCGATAACGCTGCCGGCACCTCCCATATCAGAATGCATTGACACCATGCCTTTTGCAGTTTTAATATTATATCCGCCGCTATCATAAGTTAGTCCTTTTCCCACTAGGGCTGTTTTAGGAGAATCACCGTTTTCAATTTCCATTACAATTAGTCTTGGTCTATTAGCAGCTCCTCCTCCGACTGCAAGAAAAGCTTTCATGTCTAGTTTCTTAATCTCTTCCTCTTCATAAATTCTAACTTTTACTCCAACTTCTTCAAGTTTTTCTTTAGTAATATTAGCCAGAGTTTCGGGATAGATTATATTTCCAGTTTCATTTACTAAATCTCTTGCTAAGAATACTCCGTCCATTATATCTGTAGATATTTGAACTCCTTGTTGTAGTTTTTCCTCAGGTCCACGAGCAGCGATATAATTTATAGTTAAGTCAAATATTTCATCTTTAGATTTTGTTTTTTTGCTAAAATTATATTCTCCATGTCGCAGTCCTTCATATGCTGCCATGATTGTTTTCTTTTGGCAAATTCCAAAGTCGGGCATTTTTACTGTGGCTATTTCTTCTTTTTCTTTTCTCAATAAGTTACCTAATTCGAAGAAAATATTTCTCACATCGTCAAGTTTAATATCTTGATTGCCAAGCCCAATGAAAATTTCGCTATCTGATTTTGTGTTTGGTAGATAAAGTATATCTTTTAGTTCAGCTTTAAAATTCTTATTTTCAAGATAATCATTAAAGTCGTTTTTTGCAATGTCTTCTTTAGTTAAGAAATGTACTCTCGCACCTTCTTCGTTGCCGTATATGTTAAATTTAATCATTTTTACACCTCACAAATATTATACATTAAACAATTATTATTTTCACTCTAACAGATTAAATTAAAAATAAATTAAATATCTCATCTTAATATTTTTATTTTTATAGAGGTCTTTTTTAAATTATTAATATGTGATAACATTGAATTAATAGCAAAGAAACTAAGTACCAATTTAGTTGATTATAGTACATAATCGATTGTTGGTACTTTTTTAATAGGTGGTGCTTATATGAATAGAAATTTAAAGGCTTCGTTAATGTTATTTATTACAGCAATCATTTGGGGTTTAGCATTTGTAGCTCAAACTGCAGGCATGGAGCATCTAGGTCCTTTTGCTTTTACATCAGCACGTTCTTTTGTAGCTTGTGTATTTTTGATTGTTACATATTTTATCTTTAAAAATTCAAAAGTTGTTGCTGACATACATAGTTACTCAATACGCAGGACAGTAAAGGGTGGACTGATATGTGGAGTGGCATTTACTTTTTCTGTAAATCTTCAACAGATAGGTCTAGTGTATACAACGGCAGGTAAAGCTGGATTTATTACGGCCTTATATATCGTTTTCATTCCTATAATTGGGCTTTTATTTGGCAAAAAGCTGGATAAAAAATTAACACTATGTATAATCACTGCTATGGTGGGGACATATATAATGTCTGTAAAAGGTGAATTTAGGATAAACAAAGGAGACTTTATTGTCTTCTTATCATCAATTACTTTTGCAATACATTTGATGTTAATGGCAGAATTTTCCAAAGACACAGATAGTATTATTTTATCTTTCATTCAGTTTTTGGTATGTGGAATAATTTCAGGCATCATTGCCTATATGGGAGAAGATATAAAAATTGAAGCGATTTTAAAATCTTATATTACAATTTTGTATGTAGGGATACTTTCTTCGGGAGTGGGCTTCACATTGCAGATAATCGCACTAAAAGATTTAGATACTGTTATTGCATCCATGATAACTTCATTAGAGTCAGTCTTTGGAGCAATTTTTGGATGGATACTTTTGAATCAAGCTATGAATGAACGTGAAATACTTGGAGCATTTTTAATTTTTTTGGCCACACTATTTGCACAAATTCCTGTGGAGAAATTAATTAGAAAGAAATTTAAAAATTCTTAGTTAATTTTTCACATAAATTTAATATAAATTAATATTTCTAACACATTTATACTATATAATATATTAGAGGTGAGGAAATGTCGCTATTTGATAAGATTTTTGGCAAAAGCTCCAATAAAATAATAACAATTGATGGAGAATACGGCAGTGGTGCAACAGAGATTGCCAAACATATTGCCGATAAATTAAATATAAAGTTTTATGATGATAAAGTGATAGAGCTTATGAGCCTTGAAAATAAAGTAAAACCTGAGGATGTACGCAAAGATGATTCTTTTTTGCAGGGCACTATTTATGATCTTTATAGACAAAATTATTCCTACTCACAAGAAGATATGTCTGTTAATGATGCAGCGTTTTTGATGGATTCTCGTACTATTAGAGAAATTGCAAAAAAAGGGCCGGCTGTCATATTTGGTAAGTGTGCGGATTTTGTGTTGACAGATGAAGATATTTTTTCTGTTTTTATCTATGCTAAGGAAGAATTTAAAAAACAAAGAATACACAATTCTTATAATATAAAAGAAGAAAAAGTAGAACTAAAGATGAATAGAGAAAATAGTCGCAGGTCAAATCATTATTCCAGAAATACGGGCAGAAACTGGGGAGAAGGTCATAATTATGATTTGATGATAGATTCTTCAGTATTTGAATTTGAAACCATAGAAGATATTATAATGAATTTAGAAGTTAAGAAAAAATAAAAGTATGGGTTATTTGCTCATACTTTTATTTTTTTATTATTTTTTTGTCAAAAGCTATAATTATCAATTTCTATTCAAATTCATTCTCAAATCATGTATAATTAAAATGTTAAGGAGGATTATTAGAATATGATTAAAGTTCTCCATTTAATTAGTGGTGGCGACACTGGAGGAGCTAAGACTCACATTTTCACATTGATGAAAGGTCTTGTGGGAAAAGTCGATGCCAAGATAATTTGCTTTATCAAAGATACTTTTTATGAAGAGGCAAAAGAGCTTGGCTTTAATATCGAAGTTTTCGAACAAAAGAAGAGATCGGATCTGAGTGTGGTCACTAGATTAAGTGATGAAATTAAAAAAGAAAAATATGATATTGTGCATGCTCATGGGGCGCGTGCAAATTTTATTGCTATGTTTTTGAAAAATAAAATATCTGTACCTATGATTACAACAATCCATTCGGATTATATGCTCGATTTTAAGGATAATTTTTATAAAAATTTAATTTATACTACATTAAATAAAATGGCACTTAAAAAATTTGATCATTATATTTGTGTTAGTGATAATTTTAAAGATATGCTCATAGAGCGTGGTTTTGATAGCGATAAAATTCATGTTCTATACAATGGAATTGATACTGAAGAAAAAATAGATTTTTTGCCAAAAGTTGCTTTTCTTCAAAAACATAAAGTTGTCTATAATGGTGAGTTCATCGTGGGCATTGCGGCAAGGCTTGATAAGGTAAAAGATCACGAAACTTTTATTAAGGCTGCACGAAAGGTCATTGATAAGAATTTGGATATTTTGTTTTTGATAGCAGGTGATGGCGATGAAAGAACAAATCTTGAAGAAATGGTCCAAAATCTTGGTATTTCTAGCCAAGTTTATTTTTTAAATTTTGTCAAAGATAAGTATTCATTCTTCAATGCTATTGATTTAAATGTGTTAACAAGCATTTCAGAATCATTTCCATATGTGATAATGGAAGCAGCGCTTGTTGGAGTCCCAACTATATCCACTAGAGTTGGCGGTATTCCAGAGATTGTAAAAGATGATGTGACAGGATATTTATTTGAAGTAGGAGATGAGAACTCTCTTTCAAATTATATTTTAAAGCTATACAGAGATATAGGTAAATTAAAAACACTTGGCATAAATATGAAAGAAAATGTAAAAGAAAATTATTCTCATGAAGCAATGGGAGAGACACAATTTAAAATTTATGAGAGAATCTTGCAAGGAGGAAGAAAGTGAAAATTATAGACAAAAATGGAAGGCTTTTTGGTTTTATAAATATTATCGATTTGCTTGTTCTTATAGCAGTTATTGGTATTATTATTGTGGGTATTAAAAGGTTTGGCAATAAAACTACTACCGCTGGTGCTCAAACAAAACCGGGTATTGTAGTTGCAGAAATTGCTGAAGTGCGTGATGCTACTGTAAATGCAGTTAAAGTAGGAGATCCTTTATATGATTACGATAAAGGAACATATATAGGTGAAATTGCAGAAGTTTCATCTGAGCCTTTCACCAAAGAGGTGGAATACCAAGGCAAATGGGTTAAGGCAGAAGTTCCTGAAAAATACGTTGTAAATTTAAAGCTTAAGGTCGATGTCAAAGAGACAGATGATTTTTATCAAATTGGTACAGAACAATTAAGAGTAGGTGCTCAACAAAGAGTTAAGAATAAAAAGTTTGCTTCATTTATTACAGTTTTAGACATAGAAGTTTAGGTGCGATATGTATAATTCAGTAACTTTAAGAATTTTAAGTTGTATTTTTGTGGCACTTTCAGATGCTTATAAAAATAGTTATACTCATAAAATTTTGAAAAGTATTGTAAATCCAATCAAGTTTGTATGTGCTAATTCACGTATAAATCAAATTTTAAATGGAGAAAAATATATTTTTAGAGATTCTTATTTTCTAAAGATTTATAAGAAATTATTTAGTCTGGTTGAAAGATTTATGCATTTTTTATATAAAATTCTTTTCGGCCCTATAAGGAAATCTCTATTTTTAGGTGATACAGTTGAAGTTTTATCATCTTTTGATTTTGTCATGGGGCTTGTGTCAAATATTATTCTTTGGACTGGTATTTTTGTGCTCATTGTTTCTATTATTTTTAAAAGCCATATTAAGTTATCACTATTGATTTTAATTTTTGGTTTCATATTATCTATGTTTAAGGGCAAATATTTGGAAATTATAAATGGTTCTAAAGTGCTAGTTTTTATCCTAAGCTTTTTTAAGTTAGATGAAGGCGGTGAAAAGTGGTGGTAATGCCTAAAAAGTTAAATTTTGTTTGGTTAGTGGGCATATTTTTAGCACTAATTTATTATTCTTTAGGGCTTAAATTTTTTGCTGCGGCTCTTGTTGGAGTTTGTGGTTTTGTAATGGTTTTATATGATGTAAAAATTGGATTATTTACAGCAGCGTTCATTTATCCATTTCTGCCTGATGCGATAGGTCTTGTTATGCTTTTAGCTATGGGTTTTTTTGTTTTACTTAGGGCAATATTATTTAAAGAGCATTTTGAAGTAATGGATTTAACTTTACCAATAGCTTTATTTGCATTTGTAGCGATTTTTTCCACATTAACTTCTGTAGAACCAATGGGTTCTATTAGAGATTTAGCACTAAATGCAGCAGGGCTTAGCTTTGTATTTGCAATGACTAATTCTATTAAAAATAAAAAAGAACTTAATGGCTTCATTTCAGTTTTTATGTTGTCGGCTCTTATTGTAGCACTAATTGGTATTGTTCAAAAATTCACAGGTGTACAGATGAGGCCAGAGTGGCTAGATACTGAAAATAATACAGATATTGCCGTTAGAGTTTATTCTGTATTTTATAACCCGAATATATTGGCAGAATATTTAGTTATGCTTACTCCCATAGCTGTTGGGTTAAGTTGGCATACAAAGAGCCTCAGAAAAAAACTAGTATTTATGGCAGCAACTGCTATTTTATTGATATGCTTACTATTGACACTTTCTCGTGGTGGTTGGGTAGGAATTCTTTTTGCTGCTCTTACTTTTGTAATTTTAGTTGATAGACGACTATTACTTTTAGCAATACCAATAGGCTTTGGTGGCTTTATGTTTTTACCAACACAGATGTTAAATAGAATTTTGTCTATTGGTTCAACAATAGATTCTTCAAATTCGTACAGAATAAAAATATGGAATATAACTATGGATGTAATAAGAGACAACCTTGTTGGTGGTGTTGGATTTGGATATATTCCTTTTAAAAAGACATTTGAAACTTATATCAGGACGATGCCAATTTATCATGCACACAACACTTATTTAGAGGTGGCTGCTGAAATTGGTATAGCAGGTTTGTTTATATTCATTTTATTTTTGTTTTCTACAATTAAATATGCATATATAAATTTAGTAAAATCAACTGATAAATATTTTAGATATATTGGTGCTGGTTTATGTGCTAGTGTTGTGGGTATTATGGCTCACGGTATTGTAGAACATTTTCTATATATACCAAGAATTATTTTTACTTTTTGGATAATAATTGGAATAATTTTCACATCAATTAAAATTGAAAAAGCAGAGAATACAAAAAATATTGATATAACCGATTGAATTTAATTTATTTAAATAATATAAAATTATAAAAAATGAGCCCTATTCATTAAAATTATTTAGGGCTCAAACATTTAAATTTATGTAATGTGAATATTTCACTAAAGAAAGTTATGTGATTCATATGAAAAAATTAGTAGTTTCTGGGTACTTTGGCTTTGATAATTCAGGCGACGACGCCATTTTAAAAGCTATGGTATCTGATTTTAAAAAATTTAATAAAGATATATCTATTACGGCACTTTCAAATAATCCGTCCAAGACTAAAGAAATTTATCACATTAATGCGGTTGACAGATTTAAAGTAACTGAAGTTTGGAAAACATTAAAAGAATCTGATATACTCCTCTCTGGTGGAGGATCGCTATTGCAAGATTTTACATCTACAAGGTCGATAATTTATTATTTAGCAGTTATACTCATGGCTAAAATACAGGGCAAAAAAGTATATGTTTATGCTAATGGAATTGGACCTATTGATAAAGGTTTCAGCAGATTTCTAACGAAATTTGTATTAAACAGAGTTGATTATATAACTTTGCGTGATAAACTGTCCGAAAAATTTGTGAAAAATTTGGGTGTCAAAAACAATAATATCAAAGTCACGGCAGATCCAGTTTTTTCACTTGATGTTGTAAGTAAAATAAGAGTAGATGAAATTTTAAAATTTGAAGAGATAACTCTAACTGATAAAACAATAGGCTTTTGTCTTAGAGATTATAAAGAAGACGAAAGTTTAAAAATTAAATTTGCACAGGTAGTTGATAAACTCATTGACGATGGATATGATGTATTGTTAGTTCCTTTTCATATGCCTCGGGACAATGTATATTCTAGGGATATAGCAGAATTATCTAAAAATAAAGATAAGGTTCAAGTGGTCAAAAACACCTATTCAGCTGGAGAGTTAATGGGAATATTTAATAGACTTAAAATATTAGTGGCTATGAGACTTCACTCATTAGTATACGGTGCTAATGTGAATTTACCAATGGTTGGTATAATTTACGACCCTAAAGTACGTGCCATGGTAAATGAGCTTGGAATAATGGAAGCAGTTGAAGTCAATGACTTTAGTGCTGATGAGCTTTATTTGAAGGTTAAAAGAACTTTAGACAATTTAGAGTCATCTAAATTTACACTTGCTAAAAATACAGAAATAATGAGAAAAAAAGCTCAAACAAATATAGAAATAGCTTTAGAACTTTTGGAAAATGAATAAATATTAAAGGACATATCGCTTGTCGATATGTTTTTTATTTACCCTGAATTTACTATTAATACATCTATTTTAAAACCCGAGCTAATATACTAAATTTGAATTAGAGTAATTTAAAATGAACCAGATTAAATTGCTTTTATCATTTTATATAAAATTCGATAATAATTGAACGTATATGTAAAATCAATATTATAACGTGTTAAAAGATAGAATAATAATTTTATTAGTTAACTAATAATTGGGTGTTATGCCAAATGATTTAAATTTTGAGGAGTTAAACTGAAATGAAAGGTAAACAGTTTTATATAAGTATAATGATTTTGGTACTATTGATGTGTATATATAATTTATACAAATATTATCAAAAAGGATATGTTGACTCTAAAATTATAAGACATGATTTATTTCTACTTTTTGTGTTCATATTGGTTAGTTTTATTAAATATAACTTTTTATCAAAGTAATTTTAAATCCATTAAAAAACCCCTTGAATCAAAGGGGCTAAAAATACAATAAATGATTACTCTACGCCAATCATGACATTACTTGCTTTTATAATGGCACTTGCATCCTTTCCTACTTCAAGGCCTAGTTCTTCAATTGCATTATTTGTTATAGAAGAAGTAATTATAATTCCATTTCCAATATCGATTTTTACTATGCCATTGACAGCACCTTTTTCAATTTCAATAACTTTACCTTTAAATACATTTCTTGCACTAATTTTCATTATTTCACTCCTTATAATTTTTTGAATTACTTGCAATTTTTGATAAATACATAACTCGATTTTTTTACCATAATGATTAATTACTTTAATTATATATTTTTAAATAAGGAATTGTCAATTACATAATAATTATTACCATTTACCATAATATTTTAAGAAGTGATTATTAAGTTAAATATAAAGGTGAAGAAGAGTTAATTTAATATCACTAAGAAATGCATAAAAAATATGTTGATAATTTATACCAACATATTTTAAGTATCTATTCATTTATAAAAATACAAAGATGTTTTAGTTTTATTATATATCTAAATCGAAAGCTCTTTGAAGCCTTTACCTAAAATTTCAGAAGTATCATTTACAGCCATAAAAGCCTCAGGATCAATTCTCTTTACTATTTGACGAACTTTTACAAGTTGACGTGAAGAGCAAATTACATAAGCAATATATAAATCTTTCTTTTTGTAAGCAGTTTTACCTTTTATAAAAGTAGCACCTCTATTAATCTCTTTATAAATTTCGTAGACAATTTCATCGTATTTTTCAGAAATAATGAAAATTTGTTTTTGTATTCCTACGCCAAGTTGTATCCTGTCTATAACAGTATAGTTAAAATACATTAATATCAATGTATAAAGTGCTTGATCGGGAGTGTATATGAAAGCTAGTGCACATACTATAATAAAGTTTAGTCCCATGAGCACGCTTCCTATTGTGATATTGAAATATTTCTTGAGTATAGCTGCTATAATATCCAAACCACCAGTTGAAGTGCCGTGCATAAAAGCAATTCCTGCACCAATACCATTTAAAAGACCACCAAATATTGCGCCCAAAAGCGGCTGTTTAGTTATGTAAAAGCCAGGCAAATATTTCTCGATAAGTGACACAAAGAAAGACAAAAATAGTACCGAAATACCAGAGAAAAAAGCAAAATCTCTATCCAAAAATATAATACTCAATATAAAGGTAGGTGCATTTAAAATCAAAATAATTATCGGCAAGTCAATACCGGTTATTGAATTAAAAAGCAAAGACAATCCAGCTAGACCACCTGATATCAAATTATTAGCTTTTATAAATACAACCATGGAAAATGACGTAAAAAGCATGCACACAATAACAGACATGAGCTTTACAAAAAAAGTTTTGGAAAATATCCAGTTTTTTAAATTATTATTCATAAAATCAAACTCCCCGGATATATAATACACTATAAGTAGCTACATTTGAAGAGCTAAAAGTAATAAGAATTTTAAATACACAAATATTTTAGAAGACAATATTAAATTCGTATTCTTGAATTTGATATTGTCCATAATTACACAATTTTAAATGGCAAAATTGTATTTACTATTTGAATAGTTAGACAACATTTTGAAACATTTGTAAAATCTATTTTTATAAATTATAACAATTCGTTAAAGTTCTAACACTCGCTTGAATTTAAAAAACCCCTTTGATATAATGAGTTTGGATGAAAAAGTTACCAATGTTTTATACATAGTAAAGGAGAGTGTTTAATAATGACAGATACATTAAATCCATTAGTAGCAGCTCAACAAAAAGTTAAGGCTGCATGCGACAAATTAGGTGCTGACCCAGCAGTTTATGAAATTTTGAAAGAACCTGAAAGAGTTATCGAAATTTCTATTCCAGTTAAAATGGACGATGGTTCAGTAAAAGTTTTCAAAGGTTGGAGATCAGCTCACTCAACAGCTGTAGGTCCAGCTAAGGGAGGATGTAGATTCCACCCTAACGTAAATCTTGATGAAGTTAAAGCCCTTTCTCTTTGGATGACATTCAAAGGTGGAGCTCTTGGTCTTCCATATGGTGGAGGAAAAGGTGGAGTTTGTGTAGACCCATCTGAACTTTCTGAAAGAGAATTAGAACAAGTTGCTAGAGGATATGTAAGAGGACTTCACAAATATCTTGGCGAAAGAATCGACATTCCAGCACCAGACGTAAACACTAATGGACAAATTATGTCATGGTTTATCGATGAATACTTCAAATTAAATGGCGAAGTTATGGATTTTGGTACATTCACTGGAAAACCAGTTGGCTTTGGTGGTTCTGAAGGAAGAAACGAAGCTACAGGTTTTGGTGTTGCAGTAGTAACTAGAGAAGCTGCAAAACGTTACGGTATTGACTTTGCAACAGCTAAAATTGCAGTTCAAGGTTTCGGAAACGTTGGATCTTTCACTGTTAAAAACATCGAAAGACAAGGCGGAAAAGTTTGTGCACTAGCTGAATGGGACAAAAAAGAAGGAAACTATGCTCTTTACAATGAAGATGGAATGAGCTTTAAAGAACTTAGCGAATATAAAGCTGAACACAAAACATTAATTGGTTTCCCTGGAGCAAAACAAATTTCTAACGACGAATTCTGGGAAGGCGAATATGACATTCTAATTCCAGCTGCTCTAGAAAATGTAATCACAGGCGAAGTTGCTAAAAAACTTAATGTTAAATTAGTTTGTGAAGCTGCTAACGGACCTACAACTCCAGAAGGAGATAAAGCTCTTGCAGAAAAAGGAATTCCACTAACACCAGATATCTTAACTAACTCAGGTGGAGTACTTGTATCTTATTACGAATGGGTACAAAACCAATACGGATACTACTGGTCTGAAGCAGAAGTTGAAGAAAAACAAGAAGCTGACATGATGAAAGCTATTGAAGGAGTATTCGGCGTTTGTGATGAATATGATGTAGTTCCTAGAGAAGGAGTTTACATGTTTGCTATTCAATCAATTGAAAAAGCTATGAAACTTAGAGGATGGTTCTAATTAATTAGAATTACAATTAGATTATTATAAAGACCAGTAGAGATTTCTATTGGTCTTTTTTTATAAAAATTTTTATATTTTAATTGAGTTATAATAAGTCTACTTTTAAATAGATATTAGTAAAAAATAGAAATACAATCTTTTAATTCTAAGTATATCAGTCAAGAATTACTCGAAATTGCAATGTATTTTATTAATATAAGGACTTGCCAAAAATTACATAACTTGTGTTAAATAGGTTTTAATTATATAATCATTAATATGAAAAGAGATTATCCTATTATAGAATCGCCTACATCGAGATGGATTTTAGGATTTTTGTTATCAATTTTATCTTTTATACTAGTAGCGTTTCTTTCTTATTTTTTGAAAATTGATAATATGATTTTAAACGCTGTAATTCTTTCCACTATTGGAATAGTATCTTTGTTTATTATCGATAGAGATTTTGTTAAAAAAGTTTTTAAGCCATTAAAGCCAAAAGATATTATATTTATATTAGTTGGCGTAGTGATAATGTTTGTGTCCATTGTTATATCTTCAATTGTCATGACAAATATTGATATGGATGTGAGCACTAATCCTATTTTTGGGCTTATTGATGAGGGAAATATTGTAGAATTTTTTATTTCGTCTGTTATTCAATTTATCACTGAGGAAATAATATTTATAATTCCATTTTTGTTTGTAATGAATAAATTTGATTTTAAGAGCGAGAAATTAAAAATTATTGTTGCAGTTATTGTATCCTCCGTTATTTTTGGTTTGATGCATCTATCTACCTATAATTTTAATTTTCTGCAAGCAATTCTAATTATTTCTATAATAAGAATTGGTCTTACTATGTCATATATTATAAGTAAAAATTTAACAGTAACTTATTTAGTGCATATTATTTATGATTGGGGAATAATCTTAATCGGAATGAAATATGCTGTGGGTTTTTGAGGTTGGATTTAAATATTTTAAGATTTTTGTTTGAAAAATTAAATTTTTAATTTCAAATTAGTTTTGATTTATGCTATAATACTTCTATAGTTTTATGGAGGAGTAAAGTTGATATTAAGCTATATTTACAGTAATTCTGACAATAGAAGAGAGAGGTTTATTTCAACAAGCACTAGAAGTGTATTATTTTCTACTGCACAAGTGAAAGATTGTTTACATGAGAACTCTAGAGGAGTTCTCTATTTTTTTAGGACTAAGATTTAGGAGTTAATATGAGTGCAATTATTGGTATTTATTCGAATTCTGATGTCAGCAAAAAGCTTTTTTATGGCTTAAATTCTTTGCAACACAGAGGTCAAGAGGCAAGTGGTATTTGTGTTTACAATGAAGATGGTCTTATATTAGATAAGGGAAATGGACTTGTATATGATAATTTTGATGAGGAAAGCTTTTTAAGATTAAGTGGAAATATTGGAATTGGGCATGTAAGATATGCCACTGCAAATAAGCCTCATGTTTATAATGCACAACCACTTTTGGCATTTTCTAGAGGTAAGGAATTTGCGTTGGCTCACGATGGAAGTCTTGTTAATGATGAAGAACTTAGAAAACAACTTGGAAGAGAAGGTGCACTTTTCCAAACGGAAATTGATACTGAAGTGATTTTATCTTTGGTCGTGAAATATTATGATGGAGATATTGTGGATGCAGTTAAAAAAACAATGGATACAATTAAAGGTGCGTATTCTATTGTGATGCTTTTTGATAATAAATTAGTTGCATTCAGAGATCCCAATGGATTTAGGCCTTTAGTAATAGGTGAGTCAGTTAATGGCGAGATAATTGTTGCATCTGAAAATGCTCCGATTGAAATTATTGGAACTGATAAAATTAGAGATGTGGAACCTGCAGAGATAATTGTAGTTGATGAGACTGGTCTACATTCTTATTCCCATGGAGAAGTGGATAAAAAACATTGCATATTCGAATATGTTTATTTTGCAAGAAATGATGCCAATTTAGATGGAGTAAATGCTTATAATTTTAGGCGTAGATGTGGAGAGGTGCTGGCTAACGAGGCACCAGTTGATGCTGATCTTGTAATAGCAGTGCCCGATAGTGGAACACCTGGTGCAATGGGTTATGCCCAAGAGTCTGGTATTCCTTTCGCAGAAGGTCTAGTCAAAAACAGATATATGGGTAGAACTTTTATAAAAACAACACAAGAGGAGAGGGAACTATCTGTAAAATTAAAGTTAAATCCGTTAGAAACAGTTTTAAAAGATAAAAAGATTATAGTTGTGGACGACTCTATTGTAAGAGGAACTACATCACGTAATTTAATAAAAAGGATGAAAGATAGTGGTGCAAAGGAAGTTCATTTCAGAATAATTTCCCCACCTGTAATGTATCCGTGTTATTATGGTATTGATACTCCTTCTAGAGAGAAATTAATTGCAGCCAATTTTTCTGTTGAAGAAATTAGAGAAAGAATTGGAGCAGATAGCTTGGCATTTATATCAATGGAAGGTATGTTAAAGGCAAGTCGTGTTGATGAAGATATATTCTGTAAAGCTTGCTTTGATGGTAGTTATGCTGTTTGGCCAAATGAATCAGATGAGGTGTAATATGGAAAATGTAAAAAGAATTTATGTATGCAAGAAAGATGAATTTGATTACAAATCTAAGTCTCTAAAAAGTGAGATTAAAAATGCTCTAAAAATTGATGTTGATTCTCTAAAAGCTTATCGAAGATATGACATCGAGATTGATGATACTACTTTAGATAAAATTTTAAATACAGTTTTATCTGAACCACCAGTGGATAATCTTTATTTTAATGATGTTAAAAAACTTGAAGAGAGTTTTGAAAATCCAATAGGCATTCAGTTTTTACCGGGACAATTTGACAACAGAGAAGACGGATTAATCCAAACAATAGCATTATTTACGGATGCAGATGTGCGTGCTAAAGTTACAGAGGTTTATGACATAAAAGGTGTAGATAAAAAAGATCTTGTTAGGATAAAAGAATTTCTCATAAACCCAGTTGATTCAACAGAAGTTGATGTATTTGCAGCACAAAACATGAGAACTTCACAAGAATTAAATTTGGAAAATATAATCTACGATAGCTTTAATAAATTAGATGATAAAGGATTAACTAATTTTTTAGATGAAAAATCTCTTGCTATGAGTTTAGATGATTTGAAAGTAGTTCAAGAATATTTTAGAAAAGAAAATAGAAATCCTAATGAAACAGAAATAGCAATAATAGATACTTATTGGTCTGACCATTGCCGTCACACTACTTTTAATACCGAGCTTGATATTAATTTTGATGTGTTGACAGAGCTTGACAGAGAAATTAAAAGAGCTTTCGATGAATATTTAAAACTAAGAGAAGAATTAAATATACAAAAACCGATTACACTTATGAGTTTTGGAACAATTTTGGCAAAATACTTGCGTGCAAATGGCAAGCTTAAAGATTTAGAAGTATCATCTGAAATCAATGCTTGTTCTGTAAAAATTAAAGCCAAGATAGAAAAAGATGGCAAAGAAGAACTTCAAGATTATCTGTTGATGTTTAAAAATGAGACACATAACCATCCAACAGAAATTGAACCCGTGGGTGGAGCAAGCACTTGTTTAGGTGGTGCTATTAGAGATCCACTTTCAGGAAGAAGTTATGTCTACCAAGCAATGAGAGTAACTGGTGCATCAGATCCATTTACACCTGTTGAAGAGACTTTAGAAGGCAAATTACCTCAAAAGAAAATAACTACACAAGCAGCAGTAGGTTATGCATCTTATGGAAATCAAATTGGACTTGCAGCAGGACTAATAGATGAAATATATCATCCTGGATATGTAGCAAAGAGAATGGAAACGGGAGCAGTAATTGCAGCTGCACCTATGGAAAATGTTAAAAGGATTGAACCTGTAGCGGGCGATGTAGTAATCTTATTAGGCGGAAAAACTGGTCGTGATGGCATAGGAGGAGCTACAGGCTCATCAAAATCACATAATACTAGTTCAATTGAAACAGAATCTGCTCAAGTGCAAAAAGGAAATGCACCAGAGGAACGTAAAATACAAAGACTGTTCAGAAATAAAGAAGCAGCACAGTTAATAAAGAAATGTAATGATTTTGGTGCAGGTGGAGTATCCGTTGCAATTGGAGAACTTGCCGACTCAATTGAAGTAAAACTTGAAAAAGTGCCGCTAAAATATGACGGACTTAAACCAAAAGAAATTGCTATATCCGAATCACAAGAGAGAATGGCAGTAGTTGTAGCAAAGGAAGATGTAGATAAATTCATAAAATTAGCAGATGATGAAAATCTTGATGCAACGGTGGTTGCTAATGTTACAGACGATAATAGACTAAAAATGTATTATGAAGATAAACTCATCTGCGATATGAGTTATGACTTTATAAATTCTACTGGTGCTGATAGATTCGAAAAAGTGTCAGTTGCGTCAGAAAAGTTTGCACCAATGCTTTTAAGTGCAGATAAAGAACCGGAAAATCTATACGATTACTTGAGTGATTTAAATATTACTTCAAAGAAAAATATGATTGAATTATTTGACTCATCAGTAGGTAGAGCTACAGTTCTTCAACCACTTGGAGGTACAAATCAAGAAACACCAATACAAGCAATGGTAGCCCTAATACCAACACTTGATGGAGTTTCAAAAACCGCATCTCTTATGAGCTATGGTTTTAATCCATACCTTTCAGAAGAATCACAGTTCTTAGGTGGCTATTATGCAGTAATAGAATCTATAGCAAAACTTATAGCGAGTGGTTCGCCAGTAGAAAATATAAGGCTATCTTTCCAAGAGTTTTATGAAAAAATGGATTCTGCAAAAATATGGTCTAAACCATTAAAATCATTATTGGGAGCATTTGTAGCATCAAAAGCCTTTGATGCACCTCCAATTGGTGGTAAAGACTCAATGAGTGGAACATTTGAAGACATTAATGTGCCGCCGACTTTAATTTCTTTTGCAGTAAATACACAAGACGCAGAAAAAATCATAGGACCAGAATTTAAAGGCAAGGGTAAAATTGGTCTAGTAACTATCAAGAGAAATACGACAGGCACAGTAGATTTGGAAGAACTAAAAGATAATTTCAAAAGAATAAATACAGAAATTGAAAATGGAAATATTATTTCAGCAGCAGCCATTACTCACAAAGGCACTTTGCCACAAATTTATGAAATGGCAATATCAAATGTAGGATTTGATGTAGAGCTAGAAGACTTATATTCGCCATTATATGGTTCTTTTGTAGTTGAATATTTAGAGGATAGAGATTTTATAGAAGAAGTCGGTGAATTTAAAAAAGTTGGCGATATAATTGTAAATGGCAAAAAACTTGATGATGTTAAATTAAAAACAGCTTATTTAAATACCCTAGATGAAATATTTAAACCAACAGACACATCAGCTGCTACAGATTTCACTCAAGCTAAAGCACCAGAAAGAAGAATAAAATCTAAAAGACCAGTGGATAAAGTAAAAGTTATAGTGCCAGCATTTCCAGGAACCAACTCTGAATGGGACACAGCAAAAGCCTTTGAAAATGCGGGAGCAGTAGCTGAAATTGTGGTATTTAAAAATAGAAACGAAAGAGATATTAAAAAATCAATAAATGAACTTGCGGATAAAATCTCTAAAGCACAAATATTAGCAATACCAGGAGGATTTTCATTGGGAGACGAGCCAGACGGATCAGGTAAATTCATAGCTAATGTATTGAGATCTCCAAAAGTAAAAAAAGCCATTAACAACCTATTAGAAAAAAATGATGGGTTAATACTTGGAATATGTAACGGATTCCAAGCACTCATTAAAACAGGTTTACTTCCTTTCGGAAAAATAAAAGAAATGGACGAAAATGACCCTACAATAACATTTAACAGTTGCAATAGACATATAGCAAAAGTAGTAGACACAAAAATTGTAACTAATAACTCGCCATGGCTATCTAAATTAAAAGTAGAAAAAATATATAGAATGCCTATATCACATGGAGAGGGAAGACTTGTCGCAAAAGAAGAAGTACTAAAAGAAATTCTTGACCAAGAACAAGTGGCAGCTATATATGTAGATGCACCAAATGGATCATTTGAAAATATAGAAGCACTAATATCACCAGATGGTAAAATATTGGGCAAAATGGGACATAGCGAGAGAATTGCGGATAATTTATTTAAAAATTTAAATGAAATTGAAATCGAAGATATATTCTCTGCAGGAGTAGAATATTTTAAAAAAGACTGAAAATAAATTTTAGCAAAAATAGTATTATATTGAAAATAACCTCACAATCCTAATGTAGATTTGAGGTTATTTTTAATTTCCTTTAGTCGAGACAAAAGCTCTAGACACCTCTTAAGACCTACCTGTAATTCTAAACGATAATAAATTCTTGCGAAGAATTTATTGGAGTTGCGGTGTACTCGTAGAGTGAATCGTTCTTCTTACATAGTAGTATTTTTTAGAAATAAATAAGATATTTATTAAAATAATTATTATTTATTTCTCATTTATATTTAAATAGATTAAATATAAATTGTGTAAAAGGGAAAGTTCTTATATACTATATTTAGAGAATTAAAGCGAAAACAATAGAAAGGATTTAAATATGACAAAAATTTTATATTCTGATAAATATGTTGATAATAAGATAGAAGAAATCAAAAAGAAAATACAAAATTTAAAAGTGGTACCTAAAATTGCATTAATAAGGACTACTGATGATGCGGGCACTATAGCTTATGAAAAAGGGATAAATAGTACTGCAAAGAAATTGGGAGTAGAGGTTGATAAGCATTTACTTGAAAATGTCAGTGAAGAAGATTTGATTTCAGAGATTAAAAAATTAAATGATGATAAATCAGTAGGTGGGATTTTAATATTTAAACCACTTCCAGAAAATATAAATGAAGATAATATTGCAAGAGAAATATCTCCAGAAAAAGATATAGATTGCTTAAATCCTTTAAATACGGCAAAAGTATACGCTGGAGATGTGAGTGGTTTTATTCCTCTTGCTCCAAAAGCGAGTATTGAACTACTTAAATTTTATGATTATAAATTAAAGGGAAAAGAAACACTTGTCATAAATCATTCAAATGTTGTAGGCAAACCCCTAACAATGATACTTTTAAATGAACTTGCCACTGTTACAATTGCTCATATAGGCACACAAGATTTAAAAAAGCACACAAAAAATGCAGATATAATTTTTACCGCAGTAGGTAAACCGGAATTTTTAGATAAGAGTTATTTTAATGAGAATGCAACGGTCATTGATATTGGCACTTCGAAAAATAAAGACGGAAAATTTGTAGGAGATTTGAATGAAGAATCAGTGGATGGATATATAAAAGCTTTTTCTCCAGTCCCTAAAGGTGTGGGAAGTATTACAAATATTCTTTTAATTGAGAATGTAGTAAATTATTATATAAATTATGAAAAATAAGCCTTATGTTAATATATAAACAATAGAAGAGTTTAAAAAATATGGCAATCAATATAAATAATTGTTATAATGGGTTTAATAACTGTAAAAAACGGAGGAAAATAAATTAATGGACGACGGCGGGGCCTTATGGCTTAAACTTTTACTTATAGTAATATTGACATCAATTAATGCATTTTTTGCATCGGCAGAGATGGCAATGGTTTCAGCAAACAATAACAAAATAAAAGAACTTGCAGAAGAAGGAGATCAAAGGGCACTAACACTGCTTGGAATCTCTCAAGATCAAACTAGATTTTTGTCGACAATTCAGGTTGCAATTACTCTAGCAGGATTCTTCTCATCAGGTTCAGCAGCTACAAGTATATCTAAAGTATTTGGGGCTTTTCTAATGAATAATGGAATTATTTACGGACACACCATTTCATTTATTTTAGTTACATTACTTTTATCGTACTTGACACTAGTTTTTGGCGAACTTGTACCTAAGAGAATAGCACTTCAAAACTCAGAAAATGTAGCATTAAATTCTGCTAGAACTATATCCATTGCTTCAAAGATATTTTATCCATTTGTAAAATTACTTTCTTTTTCAACAGCTGTTGTTTTAAAAATTATGGGAAAATATTCTGAGGATGTAGAAGAAAAAATTTCAGAAGAAGAACTCAAATCCTATATCAAGGTGTCTACGCAGCAGGGAGTTATAAATTCAGCTGGAGAAGAAATGATTGTAAATATAATGGATTTTGACGATAAACTTGCTTATGAAATTATGACACCACGCACATCAATATATATGGTGGATTACGATGCCTTTTCAACAGAAACTGTTGACGAAATACTGCGTGAAGGATACTCGCGTATGCCGGTATATAGGCAGAATACGGATAATATATTGGGAACAGTATATATAAAAGATATTTTTGTGGAATATGCTAAAAATAATTATGAAAAAATTAATTTAGACAATTGTATAAAATCTCCTTATTTCGTACCTGAAACTAAAAAAATTGACCAATTATTAAAAGAATTGCAAAGTACCAAAAATTATGTTGCAATTCTCATAGATGAATATGGTGGTTTTTCAGGTATGGTAACCGTTGAAGATATAGTAGAAGAAATAGTAGGAGAAATTGAAGATGAATACGACCAAGAAATTCCACAAATAGAAAGAATATCTGAAAATGAATTTATAGTTGATGGCTCTATGGATATTGAAGATATAAATGATAAGATTGGAACATATCTATATTCAGATAATCATGAAACAATTTCAGGATTAATAATTGAAAAGCTTGGCTTCATACCAGAAGAAACTGAAAAAGAAAAATTGCAAGTAAAAGTAAATGGATGTATATTGACAGAACTTGTAGTTGCAGATAAAAGAATTATTAAAGCTGGAATAAAAGTGCTTCCAGATGAACAAGAAGAAGCACGTCGTGAGTATAAAGAATGGGATACAGAACAATAAGAAAAAAATAATTATAAATTAGCTTTGTCATTTTGTGACAGAGCTTTTTTAATTTATAAAAAAATTTAGTCAAAGATTGTCAAATTTTTATTTTTAAAAGATTGACAATCTTTGACTAAAGATATATACTATATGCATAGTTAGCAATAGAGTTAGATGGCTGCTAAATAATTATAAAAGGAGAGTTTTTAAATGAGTATTAGGCCATATGGAAACAATTTATTGAGAGATCCAAATTTTGGGGATTTTTATGACATGATTGATTCATTTTTCAACGACAATTCACAGGAAAGAGCGTTAAGAGCCTCAACTTTTAAAGTTGATGTACTTGAAAACGAAGACTCTTATAAAGTAGAAGCTGAGCTTCCTGGCTTTTCAAAGGATGAAATTGATGTTGATTTTGAAAATGGAAGATTGACAATTTGTGCTGAAAAGAACGAAGAAACTAATGAAGAGGATAAAGAAAGAAATTATATCCACAAAGAAAGAAAAACTTCAAAAATGATGAGAAGAATGTATTTCAAAGATATCGATGAAGAAAATCTTTCTGCTAAATTAGATGGTGGAGTTTTGGAAATTAGTATTCCAAAAAAAACTGATGAAATAAAAAGTAGAAAAATTGAAATAGAATAAAAATTAAAGCTAAATTTCTAAATAAATAATCAAATAGGTTGCCCTGGTAGATAATGAATCTGCCGGGGTTTTGTTTTGAAATTTTGTTTAATTAAAATCTTTTTATATGAGTTTTTATTATGTAAATCTTAATTTTGAATTGGTGATTTTGTATTTTAATTATTAGTATTATTTGACTGTATTAACATAAAAAAGTATAATGATAATTATATGGGAGCTATTTGCTGAGAAAAACTTCGAGTTTGACCATTGAACCTGTGGGATAATGCCCGCGTAGGAAAGAAATTGTTTACTCCCTTTTTGGGAGTTTTTTTATTTTGGAGGTAAATATGAACTACACTACACAAATGGATGCTGCAAAAAAAGGTATTATTACCAAAGAGATGGAGATTGTAGCTAAAAAAGAAAATATTGAAGTACAAAGACTTCGTGATTTAATAGCAAGAGGACGAGTGTGTATCCCTTGCAATAAAAACCACAAATCAATTTCTCCTGAAGGAATTGGGGAAGGTCTTCGCACAAAGATAAATGTAAATTTGGGAATTAGTAAAGATTCATACGATATAGATTTAGAGTTGAAAAAAGCTCAAAGTGCAATTGATATGAAAGCAGAGGCCATAATGGATTTGTCCAACTATGGAAAGACAATGGAGTTTCGTAGAAAGTTGATTGGAATGTCTACAGCTATGATTGGTACTGTTCCAATGTATGATGCAGTGGGTTTTTTAGAAAAAGGGCTTACTTATATTGAGGCTAAAGAATTTTTGGAAGTTCTAAGGGTTCATGCTGAAGATGGAGTAGATTTTGTCACAATTCATGCTGGCATAAATAAAGCTAATGCCGAAATATTTAGAAGAAATAATAGACTTACTAATATTGTAAGTAGGGGAGGTTCTCTATTATTTGGATGGATGTATATGAATGATAGAGAAAATCCTTTTTATGAATATTTTGATGAGGTTCTAGATATTTGTGAAGAATATGACGTGACAATTTCACTTGGGGATTCTTTAAGACCTGGTTCGACATATGATGCTACTGATGCTTCACAAATTGCTGAGTTAATTACATTAGGGGAACTGACAAAAAGAGCTTGGGAAAGAAATGTTCAAGTAATGATTGAAGGTCCAGGACATGTACCAATTAATCAGATAAGAATGAATGTGGAGCTTGAAAAAAGACTCTGTCATGGAGCACCTTTTTATGTTTTGGGACCACTTGTTACCGATATAGCACCAGGATATGATCACATTACATCGGCAATAGGTGGAGCACTTGCTGCAGCAAGTGGAGCAGATTTTTTATGTTATGTAACTCCTGCAGAACATTTGAAGCTTCCTGATGAAAATGATGTGCGTGAAGGAATTATTGCTGCAAAAATAGCTGCTCATGCTGGTGATATGGCAAAAATTGAAAATGCAAGTGATTGGGATGATAAAATGAGTAAAGCACGTCAAGAATTGGATTGGGAAAAAATGTTTGAGCTTGCACTTGATCCAGTAAAGCCTAAAAAGTATCGTGAAATGAGTACTCCCGAAATTGACGATTCTTGTACAATGTGTGGAGAAATGTGTGCTGTAAGAACAATGAATAAAATTCTTGAAGGTGAAGATATTGTCCTTGGAAATGACGAATTTGGAGTAGATTCATTAAAATAATTATATATTGTTAATAAATAAAGAATTTGGGACTTTAAAATAAATAGAAGTCCCAAATTCTTTAATTTTTATATAAAGTTTAGTAATTATTTTTTGGTTATTATTAATAAAATTAATCTTTATAGACGCTTTCGGCCACTCTTTTAATTTTCTCACGTGTTTTTTCAGTATAAGATGGAAAATCTACATAATTTCTAACTTTGAAGTCTTTGTCAAATATAATACCAACGGGTGTTCCTGTAAACATAACTGATGAGTCTAATTTGTTTGGTAGTGAAAAAATGGAATAAGCATCGTAATAAAAATGCTCAAGTCTTTTGTCATTTTCATCAGTTTGGAAATGCTGTCTTATTAATTGTTTTTTAAGGTCTGATGCTTTTTCTTCGCTATAATCATCTATTAAGCCTTCTATCAATGTAAAATCTTCTAGCTCTTCGTTGGGAAAAGTTTTCCAAGAGTTAACACAATTAGAGCAACTACTTGTTCCTAAACTAATTAAAATAGGTTTGTCATTTCCTTTGCCTACAATTTTTTCAAGTGTTTCTTTTTTTCCTGTCATCATATTTGTAAGTTCAAATTGTGATAAATCTTGTCCATATATTGTTTTGAATGGCTTTGCCATGGCTATACCTTCTTCTAATACTATATCTCCTAGAGATTTTCCTTCAACAGCATCATCGACATCACAGTATAATTTCATTGAATCGTTAAATTCTATAGGAGTGAGTTTTCCACTTGCACCTATTAGTCTGCCGTATTTATCTAAGAATAAGATATTAGGTGTAGTTTTCAGATTAAGTCTAGTCTGCCAAATGAGGTCCGCCCCGTCATATACTATATGCTCCAAGAGATTTTCTGCTCCTAAGTTATTGAATATTTTTTCAGTATTTTCTACATTTTCTTTAAAGTTATTGTTATTAACAGAAGTTATAACTTCTATTAAATTATACTTATCGTGATTTATCTTTGACATAAATTTCATCATATCTTGGCATCCGCCACACATTGGATACGAAAAAATAACTACAGTAGGTTTTTCATTGTCAATATTTAAATTTCCCAAAGATACTTCCTCACCATTTTTATTTTTTACTTTGTATTGAAGTATATTTTTGCCATAATTATCTTTTATCATATTTATGGCTTGCGTATTCTCGGGATTTGTTCCACTCGATATTAATTTAAATATATTATCTCTATTAGCTTCTTCTAAATTATTTTCAAATGAAAAATCAACTATACCATTATCATCAGTTGTCATATTTTTATTTTCTATGACTTTTTCTCCTTGTAATAGACTAATACTTATATTTTGCTTTCTTATACCTGTTTTTTTGTGTTAGTGTTTGTCAAGGTAACTTTTCCTTTTATATTTTCGCCTTTTGCTATTTCTGGTTTTTCACCAATTATATTTAAATAGAAAGCTAAAGGATTCTCGGGTATAAATGTAAAATCTTTTTTATCTTCATTTAACCATTTGGTAATGCCACCGTCCATAAAATAGATTTTTTTAAAACCTTTTGAATGCATAAATTCTGCAGCTTCTTTGGAACGAGATTGAGTCCTGCAATAGAGAAGATAAGTGTCTTGTTTATTTAATTTACTTAAATAATTTTCAAATTCGTCTTTAGGTGACAACCAATTTTTGTGCAATAAATCCTTAACTGCGAGTCTAGATTCGTCAAATTCTCCATCTGTTCTGACATCAAATACTTTTAAATTGTCAACTGTTATTTGTTTTTCATTTGATATAAAATAATTATTTTTTATCATACTATATGCTTGATTTGTAGAAACACTTTTTACAAATCCAATATTTTTTTCTGCACTTTTGTCATAATGTGCAACTACTTTTATTGCATAGTCAGTAGGCTCTCCTGGAGTTATGAATTCTTTATATAAATCTGAACTAACTTCTAAATTTTTTATTTCATCTTTAGTGTATTTTTTTATATTTTGTAATTCATCTTCGTCTAGGTCTGGATCTTCAATAGTAAAATAAGTGAAACCTTTAATAGCTGCTAATTCGTCAAAAACATCTATATCATCGTCAATTTCAACTACCCCATTCTTCTTTGTAAAAAGTTCTATAGCTCTAAAATCGCCGAAAACTGGCGTTTTGCTTTTTGTGCGGTCTATTTCTCCTTTATATGACTTATAACCTCTACCACTTAAATCTGTATAGACATATATATCGTCAAGAGAATCTAATTCTTCATCATTTTCATTGCCTGTATCCTCGATATTTTCTTTTTTATTTAATGAAATCTCGATATCTATTACGCTTTTTAATTCTAAGTTTATTTCTTCGCTAGAATAAGGTATATCTTTATAATTATCCCACACATCAGTTGGTCTAAAAATAATTACGGGACTAATTTTACCTGTAGGAGATTTAATGAAATCAAGGTCTTTTGTGTCTATTTTTTCTCCATTAATTTTAATAGTATGCTCGTTTAAGTGAGAGTCGTAGTCAAAGGGTTCAAATCTTATGCCGATAGATTTTTTATCAGAAATCTTTGTCATATAATTTGCTTCTATATTGTATTTATCCCACTTATAATTGTCATTTCCGTAGGGATTAGATGGATAATTTGAAACGGTAGCATCGGCTATATCTGTTCTATACATTATGGGAGCATTTGCCATAAAGGCTATATTTGGATTTTGAAATTTAAAAGATAGATTTATATTCAAATCATTGTCATCTTCCTTCTCTTTTAAATTATCAATAGCAGATTTTAAGTTATTTTCTTGTTCGTCAATTTCTTTTTGTTTTAAATCTTCTTTAGATTTTTCAATTAAAGCTTTAGACTTTAGAATTTCATTTTGTAGAGCATCAAAACTATCTTTTGTATAATTGTCTTTTGAATACTTTGTTGTTTCTTCCAATAAACTCAATAGATTATCTAGATTTATTTCTTCAGGCGGGTTCTTTATATTAATTTCTAATTTTGAATCTATAAATCCATCTTCTTTTATTATTATAGAATATTTACCTTCCTCAGCAAATACGCTAGATTTAACGATTAGAAATGATTTTTCTGATTGTTCAGATTTAGTTATTAAAAAATCTTCTTGTTTAAGAGTTTTATTATTAACTAAAATTTGAATAGAATTTGTAGAAGGATTATCAAAATAATTGTAGTCGGTTTCTTCTTCTATAAATACACTATCGCCGATATAATATTCTTTTTCTTTTGAAATTAAAATGGCAATTTTATCAGCGACTACTTCTTCGTCATCGCTAGATGGCTTATCTTTTAAATCTTCAGTTTTTAAATTATTCATAGCAGAATCCAACATTTTGATAGCGCCTTCTACTTCAGTTTTAGTAATGTCATTTTTTTCAAGCAATATCTTTGCTTTTTCTATTTCTTTTATTAAATTTTCTATAGAATCGTGAGTATATTTAGAAATTTCTTTAGTTTTTAGTTCTGCAATATTTATCTTTTCTTTTAATGCATTTGTGCTTGATTTAGGAGTATTTGACAGATTGTCTTTAATTTTCAAATTATTTATAGCTAATACCAGTTTTTTGTAGGGAACATCAATATCTTTTTGTATTGTAGCTTTTTCTAGATTGTTTTCTGCTAAATTTATATAATATTTTAAATTTTCAATTGAATCTTTTGTAAATAAATCATCTTGCATAGCTTTTCTTTTGGCATCTGCAATTGTGTTTATTAATTTATCTTTTTCTAGTTTAATTTTTGAACTCATAGACCAATTATTTTCGTTTCTATTTTTACTTTTGTGAGTAGATTTAATTATCGTTTTTCTAGCAGTATCTTTATTATCTTTTTCTATCAAATTTTTGATTGCATAAAGTTATATACCATTTCAAAAGACAATTTTCTAGTTGCTTTTTCATCCAGATTTATATTTTTAATGCCACTTTCAGGACCTATAATTTTTAGTTCAGTGGCACAATTAATATAAGTGTCAGGATAATTAGCATTTTTTATATCTTCAAGATTTACATCATCTTTAGCTGCCAACGCTAAAATTGTAATGAGTTCTGCAACTGTAATATTATTTTCAGGTTTGAAAGTGCCGTCTGGATATCCATGTATTATTCCAATGCCATTTTTTAAACTTGAATTCTTTGCCCATGCGATTATTCCATTTGCCCAGTGATTTTCATCAACGTCTACAAAGGGTTTATTTTTTCCTTTCAACTTGTTTGACTCTTCAAGAAATCCAAGGCTTGCAACAATAGTTTTTAATATTTCTGCTCTAGTTATATTTCTATTAAGCCCTAAACTTTTGTCAGGATAACCCGTTATAATATTTTTTTCTAATAATTTAGTAATTTTATTTTCGATATTATTTTTGTTATCTACAGCCTCTTTAGCAAAAACGCCAGCAGATAGGTTGAAGATAAAAATAAAAACCAAAAATAAAGAAATAATTCTGTTTTTCATAATTCACCTTCCTAGTAATTGGGTTTAATCAATCTTTATCCTAAGAAGTTAGTATTTTTAAATTTAAAATAGAAGGGTGGGGATATATAATTTTGTAAAAAGACTACATCATTTAAAATAAGATGTATAAGCTCTAATACGAGTATTGGTTATAAAAAGAAACTGTCACCCCAAAAAAGGATGACAGTTTTTTTAATCCTTTTTAAATAATTTATGTGCAATAGCCCATTTGAAAAAACTAAATCCAGGGCCTGGATCTTTAGCATTCCATGTACAAGCAACTTTTTTTAATCTATGAGTTTTTAAAATATCGCCCCAAGTCAACTGACCTGTTTTTAGATACGCTCTTATGGCAGATATATCTTCATATAAATATTTCCAATATACCTCTTTATTCTCTGTAATCTTAGGTCCAGATACTTCCATTCCAAGAGAATCCTTAAAATACATAAGAGGTGTATTCATGCCCATTTCATGTTGGAGCCAAACAAAATTTACAAATCTAACATTTATTTCAACTAAATAAATTAGACCACTATTTTCATCTCTTTTTAGTTCAACTTCTGCAAAACCCCTAAATTTTTCACCTTTAAATAAAGGCACAAGCATATCGTAAAGCTCAGGGATATATTCTTGTTTAGCATAAGTGCTTGCTCCAAAGTTTATTGGCCATTGTCTAATTTTAGAAGTTGTCATAAAACTCACAGGTTCATAATTTTTGTCCATATAGACATCAAAAGAATAACAATTGCTTTCAGGACCTTTTATTATTCTTTGAATAAAGCAGTTGTGATTATCTTTTTTGACAAGATTAATTTTTTCGCGAAGCTCATCTTCTGTCAACACTTTAAAAGCTTTTTGTCTATAAGCATTAACAAAAGGCATAGAGTCTCGTGGTTTTACCAGACAAGGGTAGCCAAATTCTTGTGTGACTTTTTTCACTAACTCGTCAACTTCGTATTCATCAATAGGATAAATCTCGGGAGTTCTAATATTATATTTTTTTGTGTATTCCAGTAACTTTTCTTTGTCCATCAAATTTTTATATAAGCCTTTTCTTTCGTTTGGCCAAAGGTAATATTTTTTTAACTCATCATAATTATTTTCCATAAATTCAACATATAAATCCGCTGTTGGAAATAACACAGGCTTGAAATCTTGTTTTTTTGAATAATCAATCAAAAATTGGACAAGTTCCTTTTCCTCATTTTTGTAATGAGGGCCAATCAATCTTTCTTTTACATATTTACTCACACCATAGTGATGCTTTTCATAATCAACCGTAACAACATGAACACCACTCATGCCAAGACTTCTTACCACGCCAAGACCTATATAATAATTTGTGCCTAAAACTACTGCTTTATTTTTATATTTCAAATCTTTCACTTCCATATTAAATAATCAATTTATATTGTACTATATAACAAATTAATTGCAATGAAATGTTATAATGACAAGTAAACTGGATATAAATAGTAGTGATAGTTAACGAAACAAAATTAGGAGGATATTATGAAAATAAAATTTGGTGGAAAAGAAGTAACATTAGTTGGATCTCAAGTAAAAGTTGGAGATGTAGCTCCAGAATTTAAAGCAATTAAAACAGATTTATCTGAGTTTGATTCAAAAGAAACAAAAGGTAAAATTGTAATTTATTCAGTTGCACCTTCAATTGATACTTCAGTTTGTTCAATTCAAGCACAAACTTTTAATGAAAGAGCCACTGAACTTTCGGATGATGTTGTAATCTACACAGTAACAGTTGACCTTCCTTTTGCCCAAGAAAGATTTTGTGCAGCAAAGGGAATTGATAATGCCGATATTATTTCAGACTATAGATACAAAGAGTTTGGAGAAAAATATGGTTTCTTGATAGAAGAATTAGCACTTCTTGCAAGAGGAGTAATAATTGTCGATAAAGATGGCAAAGTAGCTTATACAGAGTATGTAGAAGAGGCAACAAACGAAGTTAATTTCGATGCGGCAATAGAAGCAGCACAAAAATTAGCTTAATGCAAATTAATATAATATCTGTAGGTAAGATTAAAGAAAATTATTTTAAAGAAGCTATAACAGAGTACAAAAAGATGCTCTCTAACTATGCAGATTTGAGAATCATTGAAATAAATGACGAGCCTTGCCCAGAAAACTTATCTGACAAAGATATGGAGAAAGTAAAGAATATAGAAGGAGAAAAAATATTATCTAAAATTAAAAATAACTCCTACACCATAGCACTTGATATAAAAGGCAAGAGTATTGATTCAGTTAAGTTCTCTAATATAATAGAAGATGCGATGATTTTCGGTTACAGTGATATTAATTTTATAATAGGTGGAAGCCTTGGACTATCGAGCGAAGTTTTAAAAAAAGCAGACTATAAGCTTAGTTTTTCCAAAATGACTTTTCCACACAAACTCATGCGAGTGATATTAATAGAACAAATATATAGAGCCTTTAGAATAATGAATAATCACCCTTATCACAAATAAAATAATATAAAAAACAGCGTAAAAATTTTCTGCGCTGTTTTTAAATTTGTGAAGAAGAGTTATTTATTGATAGAAATTATATTTTTTATATCAATTAAGAATAAAATTTTTATTTATTCAGAGGGATACCTTTATAGGTAGATTCCTCACTCTTGGAGTACACGGCGATTACAAAAAAATCTTACGAATTTTCTTTCACTCGGAATGACAGTTGTGGGCGTTGTCGTTGCCCTTTCCAATGTCATCTCGACTAAGAAGCGTTGCAAACGCATAAAGAATCTTGCATGTAGTGGGAAAATTTGTTTAGGTGAAATAGAAAGGGTAATGATAGGAATAATAAGAAAAGTATTATATTTGTTCTTACAGAGCGGCTACTATACAGGCAGATTCCTCGACTTCAAACCCTTCGGGTTTTTCGCTCGGAATGACAGAGTGTAGAAGTTTTTTTTGCTTCTATATTACTACTATTTAAAAGTATTTTTTTGAAATTTATCAAGTCAAAAATACTTTCCCCGCCCCAAGTCATCCTGAGCGAAAGAAATCTGAGAAGATTTCTGAAGTCGAAGGATCTGCATGTGTTGGAGAGAATCTGTAAAGGCTTAAAAAAGTGTTCAAACAATAAAAATATATATCAAATTAAATAAATATAAAAACTCCTCCAATTTAGATTTCTATACTAAACTCATTCGCCCAGTATTACAATCGGAGAAGTTTTTGTTGTACTTAAACTTCATTTTTATAATTTATTCAAAATCAAATTAATCTGCATTTATAAAATCATCAATATCATAATCAAAGAAGAAATATCTGCCATCTTTGTAAAGACATGGAACTCCCACCATATTATTTTCTACAATTTCATCAAAAGCATCTGAATTATCTCTATGATTTAAAAATTCTTTCAAATTTTTCATGCTAGAAGTAATATCGATTGTTTCAACATCAATGCCCTTTTCTTTTACTAATTCAATAGCAGGTGGGCAATCAGGACATAAACTCGAAATAAAAAACTTATACATATTCATTCTCCTTAAAATTTTAGTTAGTTCAAGTTCAAATTTGTTATTTTCTGATTTTTTTCTTTTCGGTATTTTAGTATAAATCCCATCTTTTCTGAGTATGCGAGAAATATGCCTATTCTCTAGATACCCAAGTATATTATTGTTATTGATAATTTTTCCGCTAAAATCTAAAACAACAGCTTTTTTGGCAAGAGCCATTGAAGATAGTCCCTTATCATTTGTAATTACTAAATCATTACTTGTAGCATGATTTACTATCCATAAATCAGCAGCCTCTTTTGAAATATCAACATTTACAATATTTCCATAAAATATGTCAAAATCCTGAGTATAGTTTTTAACTAAGAAGAGAGGTATATTAAATTTCTTGCAAACTTTTTGAGTAATCTCTCTTACGGATGCACCGTCAGAGTCTAATAAAACTTTCATATCTATATATTAACCCATAATTATAGAAAATTAAAATATAGATTAATATAAAAATTTTAAATGAGAAAGTGACAATTATTGTATAATTTTGCAAGAAAAAATTTTATTCTTTTGTTGATTCTAATAGTTAATGGAATATCTATATTCTTTTATGTTAAGAGATATTATTTATGGTTATGTTTTATTTTATCAATTTCATGTAAACTTATTCATCCTCTAATTTGCAAAATATAATGAGTGTTAAAATTTGGAAAAACTATTGAAAAATTTGACTTTTTTATATAGACTTATTAAAGGAGGTTTCTATGAAATATGTTTATAGAATATTTGTTTTTGTCACTGTAGTATTTTTACTTGGAGCATTGGGACTTACTTTTATGTTTTCTCCGCGTGGTGCTCAATTAATTGGCGATAAAAACGAAGATAACAAAACCGATAATACAGAACCGAGAAAAGTCTCAGTATTTAATGAAGATAAAGACATTGTACATATTATGCTTTTGGGAGTAGACCAAAGTGAGGTAACTTATGACACTGATCATTCTCAAAGAGCTGATACAATAATGATTTTGTCGATAGATCCAAAGATAGATAAAGTTCAACTTTTGTCTGTACCTCGTGATACTTATATAAAAATTAAGGGTTATGATAATTATAAAATCAATGCCGCATATGCAAGAGGTGGAATTGATTTGCAAGTAGATACTGTTGAAGATTTTTTAGATGTGGATATAAGTCATTATATTACAGTAAATTATGATGCAGTTAAAGAGCTTGTGGATGCACTCGGTGGAATAGAAGTTTATACTCCGGAATATAAATATACGGACCCTTCTACAATACCACCTTTAGAGATTGATTTCAAAGAGGGCTTACATTTATTAAATGGTGAGGATTCTGTCAAATATTTGAGGATACGTAAAATCTATGAAGATCAGGATTTGGATAGAATAAAAGCACAACAAGCATTTATCATGAAAGTATTCGAAAAGATGCAGTCTCCATCAATGATTTTAAAATTGCCAAAATTAATTTCTATTGCAAATAGGCATATTGAAACTGATATGAGTTATGGTGAATTGGCATTTTTGGCATATTATGGAACTACTCTGGATAAAAGTGATATAAGTATGGCATCTTTAGGTGGAGTTACTTATACTAGAAATAAAATTGATTACTATAAGGTTGATAAGGTATCTGCTCAAAAATATATTGATGATTTTGAACAGATGCGTGACAATTACACAGAAGATGTAGATTTGGATAATATGAGCGAAGAAAAACGTCAAAAGTATCTTGAAGATAAAGAAAGACGTGAAAGTATAAAGAGAGACTCTAATCATTTAAATTCTGATGGTAAAAAAGCAAACAACAATTTAAATGATATTAATAATAAAGCACATTGAAATATTTTCGGTGTGTTTTTTATTTTATTAAGAAGAAATTATTTGTCTTTGCCTTGTATTATTTTATAATAGATATTTGCAAAAATTAGTATATACAGACATGTGTATGTATTTGCGTAACTTTCTTTATAAAATAGCCGCATTGTGGTAAAATTAACTTGTTAGGAGTTGATTAATTGGAAAAGAAGACTGACTATTTAAGTCTTGTAAAATTATTTTTGCGCTCTATTTTTATCTCTATAATAGGTGCAATTTTTCCATTCATATATATTTTATTTCCATCAATGTTTATTGTGGAGTCGATAAAAGAAGGTATATTAAAAGTTATGGGCACACTTGCACTTGTTGTAGGTGTGGTAAGTCTAGGGTTTGGAGCAATATATGGTCTTGTGATTTTTACTATTTTCGCTCCATTAATACTCATGTTCTACTACATGATTATAACTAATAAATCAGTTGCACAAACTATAATAGTTACTGCATTTACTTTTTTTACGTCAATTTTAGTATTGATGTATGCTTTTGGAATAAATGCAGAAGTATTAAATTCAAATGACACCTATCTTAATATAGCTAATTTCTATAAAGAAATAGCAACGAAAACAAATTTAAGTTTAACTGAAATATCTAGCTTAGAACAGAATTTTCAATATATGTATAGGAGCTTTTTACAAAGTTTGCCGTCTATTTTGATAATCGCATCATTAATTCTAAGTTATATAACTTATACAATGGTGGGGCGAACTTTGATAACAAAGGGGAAATTTATAACGCAACCATCTTCTTTGGAATTTTTGAGAATACCACAAAATATTGTTATATTATCATTAATTACAGCAATAGGTGTATATATTTTCAAAGACAATCTTGGGGCTTTGGCAGAAGTATTTAATATAAATTTAGTTAATATAATAGGATTCTTTTTATTTGCTACAGGCCTTGGAGTTGTGAAATTTAATTTGACAAGATTTGGTGTAAAAAGATTTATGCAAGGTGTTTTTGTAATGTTTTGTATAACTTTTTCATTTTTACAAATTTTTGTTGCAGTTATTGGAGCTTTTGATTATATTTTTAATTTCAGAAAATTAAGGAACTAAGATTATGAAAAATAAATTTAAAATTAATGAGTTTTCTATATATTTTATTTTTTCAACGGCTATAATTATAGCGCTATTAATAGTTAAACCTATTGCTGGTGTGATAGCTATTATTGCAATGCTATATGTTTTGTTTGTTACAGATAAAAAAATAGAAAATAAAAATAAAAAGACACTTCAATATATTGAGAGTCTAAATGAGAGATTTGACTCTTTGACAAAAAAAGTAATTTTCAACATGCCTTTTCCCCTTGTTGTGACAGATGATAAGGGTAAAATAATTTGGTATAATACACCTTTTTCTAATCTATTTTCCAATATTGATGTTATGGATGAGGATTTTGAAAATTTAATTTCTGATATTGAGATGGAAAATATATTAAATAGGACTGGTGCTAATACATTTTTGGTAGAAGTTGGTAGCAGAACTTTTGATGTTTATGCCAATGTGGTTGGCGATGGAGATAGTACAAATATATTATTATATTTTGTAGATAATTCTGCATATGAAAATTTAAAAGAAAAATATGAAGATGAATATCCAATTGTTGCAAAAATTGAAGTTGATAATTTTGCAGATGCCATGGACTCGGCACCTGCACAAGTAAGACCACTTTTAATTGCAGAAATAGACTCTACTATTAGAAATTATTTTGAAGAATATGATTCTCTTGTTAGAAAGGCAGACGAAGATTTATATCTTGTTATAATGAATTTTAAATCTTTAAATTCTATCAAATTAAAAAGATTTGATATACTTGATGATTTGAGGGAGTTAAATAGAGGTAACTCAATACCTATAACTCTTTCAATTGGCGTATCTTCTTATGGGCTTAATTTGAGAGAATCTTATATTGAAGCAGACTCATCACTAGATCTTGCACTAGGGCGTGGGGGAGACCAAGCTGTAGTTAAAATTGAAGATAATTATGAATTCTTTGGTGGTAAATCTAAGGCTGTGGAAAAGAGAAATAAAGTTAAGTCGAGAGTTCTTGGTATTGCACTTAAACAATTAATTGACAGAAGTGAAACAGTCTATATAATGGGTCACAAAAATCCTGACATGGACGCAATTGGTGCATCCATTGGTTGTTTGCGTGCTACAATAAATATAGGCAAAGAAGGTTTTATTGTATTAGAAAAATCTAATCCTTCTATTGATAATTTAATTGCCAGAATGAAAGAAGAGGAGCCTGAACTTTATAAAAAAATAATTTCTAAAGAGACAGCGCTATCTAGTATTAAACATTCATCGCTAATTATACTTGTGGACAATCACAAACCAACATTTACAGAATGTCCTGAGCTTTTAGATAAAACGGCACAAATTGTTGTAATAGATCACCACAGACGAGGCAAAGAATTTGTTGAAAATCCAGTTTTAACATATGTTGAGCCATATGCGTCATCAACTTGTGAGCTTATCACAGAGATGTTAACATATATGTCAGAGGATTTAAATTTAACTCACTTTGAGGCGGATGCTCTCATGAGTGGGATAGTGGTGGACACAAAGAACTTCTCATTCCAAACAGGAGTTAGGACTTTTGAAGCAGCTTCTACACTCAGAAGAGCAGGGGCTGATATGATTAAAGTTAAGGCATTATTCCAAGATGACTTTGACACACTTTTGTACCGAGCAGAAGTTATTCATAACACCAAAATAATTCACGATAATATTGCGGTTTCTACTTTTGATAAAAAAGCTAACAATTCAGTATTAGTTGCAGCTCAAGCTGCCGATGCATTATTGGATATAAATGGAATTGATGCATCATTTGTGTTGACGATAAATGATGGTAAAACTCATATTTCTGGTAGAAGTAGAGGCAATGAAGTTTCAGTTCAATTAATATTGGAGAAAATTGGAGGCGGAGGTCATTTAAATATGGCAGGTGCCCAACTTGAGACTACCGATTTAGAAGAAGCTGAGAAAGTACTAATTGAAGCAATCGAAGAATATTTACAAGAAAATGAAAGAGAGGAATAAATGAAAGTTATATTAATAAAAGATGACAAAAATTTAGGTAAAAAAGGAAGCATAGTACAAGCTAAAACAGGATATGCACGTAATTTCTTGTTGCCAAGAGGCATTGCAATTGAAGCGACAGAAGAAAACATGAAGGCTTGGGAAGAAAATAAAAAAGAAGAAGAAAAAATAGAAAAAGAAAATAGACAAAAAGCTTTGGAGTTAAAGAAGAAGATAGAGGCAGAAACTTTAACGGTTATGGCAAAAGCTGGAGAAGGCGGCAGACTTTTTGGAGCTATTACTTCAATAGATATAGCAAAAGCTTTAAAACAAGAACACAAAATTGAAGTAGACAAGAAAAAAATAGAATTAGACGAAAATATAAAAGAAGCTGGAATCAAAAATATCAGTATAAAATTATATCCAGATGTTGTAGCTACTTTAAAATTAAATGTAAGACCACAATCATAATCTTAATAAATTATATTAGAAAGTTAAGTGATAATAATGGAAGATCTAAATCTCGCTGATAGCACAAATATGCATCTGCCACCTCATAACTTAGAGGCAGAACAATCTGCTCTTGGAGCCATGATGCTCTCCAAGGAAGCAATCACGAGTTCAATTGAATTAATAAAATTAAGTGATTTTTATCAAGATTCTCACAGAAAGATTTATGATGCTATTTTAAATATCTACAACAGAAATGAACCTGCCGATGTAATAACAATAGCAGAAGAACTTAAAAAAACCGAGTCCCTCGAAGAAGTAGGAGGTATAACTTATCTAGCAGAATTATCTTCCACTGTCACTGCAATTTCTAATATAAAATCTTATTGTAAAATAATAAAAGAAAAGGGTATACTTAGAGATTTAATTGGAGCGTCGGATAAAATAATTTCAGCAGCATATGCACCAGATGCAGAAGTAGATCCTCTAATAGAAACAGCCGAAAAATCTATCTTTGATATAACTCAGGACAATACACAAAACGGGCTTGTCAATATTCGTGAAATTGCTCTAGATTCTTTTACAGAACTAGAGAAAAAAGCACAAAATCCAAATGCACTAACAGGACTTACCACAGGATTTACTGATTTAGACCGCAAAATTTCGGGGCTGCAAAAATCTGACTTAATACTATTAGCAGCACGTCCCTCAATGGGTAAAACTGCACTCATGGTAAATATAGCAACTAATGCAGCACTCAGAGGAGAAGCATCAGTTGCAGTATTTTCACTTGAAATGAGTAAAAATCAATTATTTCAAAGAATAATATCTTCGACTGCTCATGTCGATTTACAAAAAGTTATAAGTGGGGATTTAAACGAAGATGAATGGACAAAAATAATCAATGCTATGCCAATAATATCCAATCTAAAAATGGAAATTGATGACACAGCAGGTATATCACCACTTGAATTAAAAGCTAAATGTCGAAGGATGAAAGTTGAAAAAGGGTTAGATTTAATAGTTATAGATTATTTGCAACTCATGCAAATGAGTTCAAAATCTGAGTCTAGACAACAAGAAATTTCTGCTATTTCACGAAGCTTAAAAGCAATCGCAAAGGAATTAAATGTACCTGTAATAGCATTGTCGCAGCTTTCACGTGCACCTGAACTAAGAACCGATCATAAACCAATACTATCTGACTTAAGAGAATCAGGAGCAATAGAGCAAGACGCTGATATTGTAATGTTTTTATTCAGAGATGAGTACTATACTAAAGAAGAAACCGAAAAGCCAAATATAGGTGAGGTAATAATAGCAAAACACAGAAATGGACCTACGGGAACTATAGAGTTGATGTTTAAAAAAGAATTTACCAAATTTTTAAATTTGCAATATGAATAATATGAAAGGGTGGATTTCCATCCTTTTTTTATTCTTATATCTAGTTAAAATTAGAATATGAGTAAATAATATAGCTAATATAAAATCTACTAAAAGAAAATAATATTAAATAGAAAATGATTATAAATTATTTATATCATTGACATATTTTTTATAGGAGAGTAAAATAAAAATAAATTGACATGAAGTCAAATAAAAGTGCTGAAGCATTATTTTTAATTTTTAATTTTTAAATTTTAATTTATACACATGGAGGTATATAATTTCTCAGAATGAGGAAGAGTATACTTTTTTTTATGCAATAATTAGGAGGTACATAATATGGGATGTTTTATAGTTCCTGCGACAGAAGCAGTGGTGACAACTGCAATAAAAAAAGCAGTTGAGAAAAAAGAAGATGGAGCAAAAGATATTGGAATTAAATTTTCTACAAAACTCGGTTGGTTAAATAAATTACTTTGGGGAGGTTCTGCGCTACTTGCTTTTGAGCATATATGGCATGGAGAAGTAGTTCCATTTTTTCCATTTTTGACTGCAGTTTCAAATGGAGAAACAAAAGAAATGTTAAAAGAAATGAGTAGTGTAGGTGTGCTTATGGCTGTCATTGTCACATTAGTATGGATACTCATGGTATTTATTTCAAATAGCATTGAAAATAGACAAATTGATTCTTCGATAAATAAGGAGAATGCCAGCATATGACCTTATTAACGACAGTCTTTGCCGCTGTAATATCTACAGCAATATGGTACAAAAGTGAGAAAAGAGATGAGATGAAAATATCCACACTTTGTTTTATGTATTGGGGAGCATCACTTATGTGGTTTATTGATGCTATTTTCGAATATATAGAACTTGGGGAAGAATTTTTCACACCCAATCCTTTAGATATGTTAAATGATTTTTATTTAGGACTTTCGGTAGTAGCGCTTGGACTTGTAATTTGGACAGTAATACTTCTTGTAAAAGATCCTAAAGGCGTAATTAGGAAAAAATTAATAAAATAAAAAAAGTAGTATGCCAAACTGATTCATTCGGCGTACTACTTTTTTGTTATTTATAATTAATTAACTATTTATAATCTTTTTTACATAAGTTTTGATATATCCCTTGCAAAAGATATTGGGTCTTCAATAGTGAGTCCTGCCATTAATCTTGCTTGGTTATATAATAGATTAGTGTAAGTTTTAAATAAGTCTTCGTCTTCTGATTTATATTTTTCTAATTTTTCAAAGGCTGGATGATTAGGATTTATTTCTAATACTTTTTCTGCTTTGAAGTTTTGATTTCCAGGCATATTTTTAAGTGTCTTTTCCATTTCTATTGAAATTTCACCACGACTAGACAAGTAGGATGCGTCATTTTTAAGGCTAGGATTTTCTCTTATTTCTACGACTTCATCTTTTAATATTTCTAACATGTCTTTTATTATTTCAGTGTCAGTTGCACTTTCTTCGCTATTATCAGTTGAAGTTTCGGAAATGGATTTAAACTTCTTGCCGTCGTATTCTCCAAGTACTTTTATCACAAATTCATCAATTGGGTCTGTAAACACTAAGACTTCATAATCTTTATCTATGAATGATTTTATTTGTGGTAGTTCGGTTACAGAATCTACTGAGCTTCCACTCACATAGTAAATATATTCTTGTTCTGGTTTTAATATTTCTACATATTCTCTAAGTGTTGTGCTTTCTCTTTTAGTTGATGGGAATATAAATAAGTCTTTTAATTTATCGGCATTTTGTCCGTAATTATCATATGCACCAGATTTTAGTAATACACCAAAATTCTTGAAGAACTCTTTATATTTTTGTCTGTCTTCTTTTAATAATCGAGTTAGTTTTTCTAAAACTTTCTTTTCTATGTTCTTCTTTATTAGTTCGAGTTCTCTAGTTTTTTGAAGCATTTCACGAGATATATTTAATGAAATATCTTCTGAATCGACAACTCCTTTTACAAAAGAAAGATATGGTGGTAGTAAATCTTCACAATTTTCCATTATAAGAACGCCATTTGAATATAATTCTAATCCTCTTTTATTTTCTATATTGAAAAAGTCATAAGGTCTTTTTGAAGGAATAAAAAGTATAGATTTAAAAGCTATCAATCCTTCTACATTTATATGCAAATGTGAAATTGGGTCATCGAATCCAAAATGTCTTTGTTTAAAAAATAAATTGTAGTCTTCATCAGTAAGCTCGTTTTTATTTTTTCTCCACATTGGAACAGTTGAGTTTAGTATATCGTCTTCTCTGTAAGTTTCAAATTTTGGATCTTCTGCAGTTGCATCTTCAGTTGGTCTTTGCTTTTCTACATTCATTTTAATTGGATATCTAATGTAGTTTGAATAATGTGAAACGAGGTCACGAATTCGATATTCTTCTAAAAATTCATCATATTCATAATCATCTGTATTTTCTCTTAAATATAATTTGATAGATGTACCGTGGCTTTCTTTTTCTGCATCTTCTATTGTATATCCACTAGCTCCTTTTGAAGTCCAAAGATGTGCAGAATCTTCTTTGTAAGATTTTGATAGAACTTCAATTTTATCTGCCACCATAAAGGCTGAATAAAAACCAACTCCAAATTGGCCTATGATTTCATACTCTTCAGATTTTTTGTTAGCTTTCTTAAATTCTTCTGAGCCGGATTTAGCAATTGTACCTAAATTGTCAATTAACTCGTCCTCTGCCATTCCAATTCCATTGTCTTCTATTGTCAAGGTTCTATCATCTTTATTAGGTATTATTCTTATATAATAATCGTCATGTTCAAATTTGATATCATCGTCATTTAATGCAATGTAATACATTTTATCCATGGAGTCACTTGCATTTGAAATTAACTCTCTAAGGAATATTTCTTTATTTGTATATATTGAATTTATCATTAAATCCATTAATCTTTCAGTTTGAGCATTAAATTTTTTAGTTTCCATTTAATCACCTTCCAAAATAATTAGCACTCAATCAATTAGATTGCTAATATTAATATATATCTTTTAAATCTATTAGTCAAATTTATTTTTGTTTTTTAAAAAGAAATTTAATATAGTTTGTTGATATTTGTAAATGTTTTCTATTTGTATAATATATTTTCGTTTAATATTGTATTTATAAAAGTCAAAAAGAGAGGCTTTAAATTCAAATTGAAACCTTTAAATTTAGAAATATACTAAATTTTATAAATCTATTTAGTTTTGTAACTTGTACTTATATTCATTTATTAATATATGTATTCTAGGTTGCATGTGTTTTCAATTTAAATATATTAGTGTATAATATTATTTAGAGTTATTGATAGGAGGTAGAAATGTACGCCGAAGTAGAAACTGGAAACAGGATAAAAATAATTACCGGCCATTTTGGCAGTGGAAAGACTGAATTTTCGATAAATTATGCTCTATATTTGCGTCAATTTTTTGATAAAGTGGCAGCTGTTGATTTAGATATTATTAACACATATTTTAGAATTAGAGAGCAGATGGATTTTCTTGCTGAAAAAGGGATAGAATCATTCTCTTCAAATATTCCCAGAGGCAATTCTTTGGATATACCTGCAATTGATCCTGCAATCCTAAAACCTTTGCAAAATGAAGACTATATGGCGGTCTTAGATGTTGGGGGTAACCCTAAAGGTTCTCTTTCCTTAGGGAGGTATAGGGAAATTTTAAGTAAAACTGGTTATGATCACTATTTTGTTATCAATAGAAATAGACCAGAAACCAAAGACTATAAATCTGTCAGGGAATTTATCGGACAAATGGAAGGTCATTCTCAAACAAAAATTACCGGAATTATCAATACAACTCATATGCTAAAAAATACTAGTGTAGACGATATTTTATATGGTGATGAGCTAGCTAGGGAAGTCTCAGAGAAATTAAATCTCCCATATGTTTATGCTGTCTGCCTTAGAGATATAGAAAAAGAGGTGAGGAGTAAAGACATAGGTGCAGAAATTTTTCCAATAGATTTGTATTTTAGAAAAGATTGGATGTTATAGGAGGTATAAAATGGCTAAAGGAAGAATTGAATTCGAAGAATCAAGATGTAAGGGTTGTGGACTATGTGTTACTGTATGTCCAAAAGATGTAATTGAAATCAATAAAGATGTTATAAATGTTAAGGGCTATTCTCCAGCTCATGCGGCAAGACCAGAAGATTGCATAGCTTGTCAAAATTGTGCAATTACTTGTCCAGACTCAGTTATATCAGTTTTTAAAATTTCTTAAGGGGTGTAAATATGGCAAAAGTACTTATGAAAGGTAACGAAGCAGTAGGGGCAGCAGCTATTGAAGCGGGCTGTAAACATTTTTTCGGTTATCCTATAACTCCTCAATCAGAAGTTCCAGAATATTTAGCAAGAGAACTACCTAAGGTTGACGGATGCTTCTTACAAGCGGAATCAGAAGTTGCTGCAATAAATATGCTTTATGGAGCAGCAGGTGCAGGTGCAAGAGTTATGACATCATCATCTTCACCGGGGGTTGCACTTATGCAAGAAGGTATATCATATATGGCTGGTGCAGAACTTCCTTGTGTAATAGTTAATATGATGAGAGGTGGACCAGGTCTTGGTTCAATTCAACCATCTCAAACAGATTATTTTCAATCTACTAGAGGAGGTGGAAATGGTGATTATAGAACAATAACACTTGCTCCATCTTCTGTTCAAGAATTAGTTGATTTGGTAATACTTGGTTTTGACCTTGCAGATAAATATAGAAATCCAGTTGTACTTATGAGTGATGGTGTATTGGGTCAAATGATGGAACCAGTTGATTTTTCATTAGCTAAAAAAGGTGCTATTCCGGTTAAAGATTGGGCAACAAATGGTAAAGGAAATCATCCTGGAGAAAGAAATATTATCAATTCAATTTATTTATCAGCGGAAGATTTAGAAGCACATAATAAAAAATTGATGGCAAAATATGCAGAAATTTGCGAAAATGAAGTTAGAGTTGAAGTGGAAAACATTGAAGATGCACAGTTAGTAATAAACGCTTATGGAACAACTGCAAGAATTGCAAAAACAGCAATTGAGTCTTTGAGAAAAGATGGATACAAAGTTGGTTTAATAAGACCAATCACTTGTTGGCCTTATCCATATGATGTATTTAAAGATATAAATCCAGATTGCAAAGATGTTCTTGTTTGTGAAATGAATCAAGGACAAATGACAGACGATGCTAAAATCGCAGTAGAAGGAAGACAAAAAATCCATTTCTTCGGCAGACAAGGTGGAGTTATACCAACAGTTGAAGAAATAAAAGATGCTGCACTTAAAATTTTAGGAGGTCTTAAATAATGGAAAATACTAATGAAAAAGTACTTTATAAATATTCAGAGGGCCTAACTAGACAAGAAACTCACTATTGTCCAGGCTGTACACATGGAGTTATCCACAAACTTGTAGCAGAATGTTTAGTGGAGTTAGGAGTTCTTGACGATACAATTGGAGTTGCACCAGTTGGTTGTTCTGTACTAGCATATAAATATTTTAATTGTGATATGCACGAAGCAGCTCATGGTAGAGCTCCTGCAGTGGCAACAGGAATTAAAAGAGTTCACCCGGATAAATTTGTTTTCACATATCAAGGAGATGGAGACTTAGCATCAATTGGAACAGCTGAAATAGTTCAAGCTGCTCACAGAGGAGAAAATATTTCAACTATTTTCGTAAATAATGCAATTTATGGTATGACTGGTGGACAAATGGCTCCAACAACTTTACTTGGACAAGTAACTACGACTTCTCCATATGGAAGAGATGAGGACTGGTCAGGGAAACCAATAAAAATGAGCGAATTACTTGCAACAATAGACGGAGCAAAATTTGTTGAAAGAGTATCTGTTGACTCTCCTGCAAATATTAGAAAAGCAAAAAAAGCAATCAAAGAATGTTTTGAACTTCAAATAAGCGGAAAAGGATTTGGAATAGTAGAAGTTTTATCAACATGTCCTACAAACTGGGGTCTACCTCCTGCAGATGCACTAGGATGGTTAAGAGATAATATGATTCCTTACTACCCACTTGGAAATTTAAGGAGGGATAAATAATGACTACTAGAAATATTATTGCCGCTGGATTTGGTGGACAAGGTATAATGGCTATGGGCCAATTAATAATTTATGCTGGTATGCTTGAAGGAAAACATGTATCATGGCTGCCTAGTTATGGTCCAGAAATGCGTGGAGGTTCAGCAAACTGTTCTATAGTAGTTTCATCTGATCCAGTTGGTTCACCTGTAATTTCACAAGCTACAGATGTAATCGTGATGAATGGACCTTCATTGGAAAAATTTGAACCAAATGTTGAACCGGGTGGAAATTTATTTATCAACTCATCACTATGTAATATTGAACCAAAAAGAGATGACATAAATATATTTACGATACCAGTCTCAGATTTGGCAAATGAAGTAGGTAATCCTAAAGTTGCTAACATGATTATGCTTGGAGCATTTTTGGCAGCTACAGAACTTGTAAAATTAGAATCAGTAGTAAAAGCATTTACGAAAGTTTATGGCGATTCGAAGAAAAAATTACTTCCAATTAATGAAAGAGCATTAGCCACTGGAATTGATGCTGTTAAAGCAGCAGGATGTGTAGGTGGAGTTTGTCATATAGAACTTGATAAAACAAATACTGAAGTTAAATCTGATTACTCAAGACAAAGACAAGCAAATATTGAACTTTCAGGCACAGATATTGGTAATATTGATTATCTCAAAAATATTAAAAAATATTCTGAAGAGGATGACGAAAAAATCTTTGCAAGTGAGATGTCTATAGTACAAGAAGCATTAAGCGTTGAAGAAGAATCTATCAAATATTATGATAAAGCAGCAGAAATGCTTGAAGGGGATATGGCAGCAGAAACATTTAAATCTCTTTCACATCAATCGGATGAACATGTATCCTATTTAGAGGGACTTAAAAATGTAATATCTGAAGATGAAAAAGTTTCACTTGGTGATAAAATAAAAGAAGCACTTACAACTAGAGAAGAATATGACTGGGGTAAGGTTGATCCTAATAAAGTAAGACTTGCTCTAAATGTGTTCTCTATTGGGATTGACATAAAAAATCAATCAATCAAATTTTATAAAAAAGCTGCTGAAAAATCTCAAATTGAAGAAGCAAAAAAATTATATGATGAATTAGCATTTTGGGAAGATTTCCAATTAGGACAACTAAGAGGACAATACGAAGTTTACAGAGACGAGTGGTGGGCTGACCAAATGTTCTCAAGATTATAATTTTATAAAATTTAAATAATTATAGATGCATGGTTTTATAAATATAAGACCGTGCATTTTTTCATATTTTAACTGATACTAGTATTTTTTTAAAAGTAGACTTATCATACCTCGATTAAAAAAATTTAATCGTTCTTGACCTTTAGGCAGGTGATGTTTTTAATATTATTTTTAATTTACTTTATAAATTGTAAAGTAAATTCTAGTAAAAAAGAATTTTATTTTAAACAGATTTTAACGAAATTGCCATCTCTAGTTTATTGGAAATTGAATTGATAGAGTTTGTAACTAGTACTGAGTCTATAAAAATTTCTATATTAGATAATTTGATTATAAATTATTTAATATGAAAAACTTCTACAGTATAGTAAACAATGGGTATAAAAAGTATTAGATTAAGCTTTTATAAGCTTTTATTATATTGGGAACTATTTTAAAACTTAGATTATTTTTGCGTAGATCCCATAAACTCGCCATTAATTGAAAATATATCTGTTTTTTTGCTATACTAATATAAGGCTAGTGATGAAAGGAGTTAATTGACTTGATAGAATTTAAAAATGTGAGTAAAGTCTATCCTGGAAATCAGGTTGCGGCTAAAGATATAAATTTAAAGTTCAAAGATGGAGAATTTATATGTTTTATTGGAGCAAGTGGTTCGGGAAAGACTACATGTATGAGAATGATAAATAGAATGAACGATATAAGTTCTGGAGAAATCTTAATTAATGGTGTCAATATTAAAGATATGGATCCAGTTGACCTTCGTAGACAGATAGGTTATGTCATCCAACAAATTGGACTTTTACCACATATGTCTGTATACGACAATATTGTTCTTGTGCCTAGACTTTTAAAATGGGACGAAGATAAGCTGAGACCGATTGCAGAAAATCTTATAAAAAAAGTAGATTTACCTGTTTCTTACTTAGATAAATACCCATCTGAGTTGTCAGGTGGACAACAGCAGAGAATTGGAGTAATAAGGGCATTGGCAGCCGATCAAGATATTATTTTAATGGATGAGCCATTTGGAGCATTAGACCCAATAACAAGAGATGCACTGCAAAAGCTTGTTAAAAGACTTCAACGTGAAATGGGTAAAACTATAGTATTTGTTTCGCATGACATGGACGAAGCTCTAAACCTTGCAGATAGAATTGTAATTATGGGCAAAGGTGAAGTGGTACAATTTGATACCCCAGAAAATATTTTGAAAAATCCTGCCAATGATTATGTTAAAGGTATGCTTGGTGAGGAAAAATTAAATGAAGCAAAGACTTCCTATGAAACAGTAGATAAGATTATGCTCAAAAATCCAGTTTCACTCACAAGCGACAGATCAACTTATGATGCACTTGCAATGATGAGAAAGAAAAGAGTAGACACTATATTTGTCGTAGATAAAGATAATCATCTGTTGGGACAAGTTGGAATGTTTGACATTCAAAAATATGGTAAGAATATTAAATCTTTAGATGAAGTATTGATAAAAGCATATGCAATTGAAGAAGATACTATCGTCATGAATGCTATTAGGGATATTTATAATTTGGACACGAAAAATCTGCCAGTAGTAGATAGAGAAAATCACTTAGTAGGACTTGTGACACGTGCCACAGTTGTAGATACAATTTATACTAACTTGTGGGGTACTGATGGAGATATAGAGGAAGAAGAAGTCTTTGAACAAGATAATTTATCTGAACTTATGCATCAAGCCTCAGGTGAAGTTTCATCAAAAATAGGAAAAAATAAATCTGATTATAAAAAGTCAGGTGAGAAAAATGATTGATTTTTTGGTTCAAAATAATGCTGAACTTTTGCAAAAATGTTTTGAACATTTATATATTTCAGCAATATCACTAATACTGGGTATAGTAGTTGCAGTGCCAGTGGGAATACTTTTAACGAGATCAAAAGTTGCTGCAAAAATTGTAATGATTGTAGCCTCTATTTTACAAACTGTGCCTTCTTTTGCGTTGTTGGCACTAATGATACCTCTATTTGGAGTAGGTGTTAAGACTGCAATAGTTGCTCTATTTATATATTCTCTATTACCAATTATGAGAAATACGTATTTAGGTATTGATGGTGTTGACAATAACTTAATGGATGCAGCTAAAGGTATGGGAATGACTAGTGGGCAAATTCTATCAAAAGTTCAGATTCCAATGGCTATGCCTGTCATAATGAGTGGTATAAGATTATCGGCAGTATATGTTCTTGCTTGGGCAACTCTTGCTTCATATATAGGAGCAGGTGGACTTGGTGATTATATATTTAATGGATTGGATAATGCAATAATGCCAATGGTTGTTTGGGGGACAATACCAGTTACTTTGATAGCTATATTAATGGATTTTGCACTTGGAAAATTAGAGCATAGATTAACACCTAATAAGACTAGCGAGGTGGCATGATGAAAATAAAAAGAAGTATTTTAATAATATTATTATCATTTATCACATTGGCCACATCTTGTACTTTGCCAGGTATTGGTGCTGACGCTAAAAATGATATTGTAATAGCTTCAGGTTCAAATACAGAGAGATTAATACTAGGCGAGATAGTCGCTCAGATGATTAAACACAATACAGATTTGAAAGTCGATATGATACCAAATCTTTCATCCTCAATTTTAAATCATATTGCAATGCTAAGAGGCGATGTTAATATAGCGGGAGGAATGTATACGGGTACAGCATTAACTGGAGAACTTGGGATGGAGCCAATTAAAGATCCGCAGGAAGCTATGAAAGTAGTCCAAGATGAATATTATAAACGTTGGGATAGACTATGGTATCCATCATTTGGCTTCGAAAACACATATGCATTCATGGTCACTAAAGAATTTGCAGAAAAACATCAACTCTCTAAAGTATCTGATCTGGGTAAATTAAAAGATGAACTAAAAGTAGGTGTAGATACTGCATGGATGACAAGAGAGGGAGACGGCTACAAGGCCTTTCAAGAGCTATATGGATTCAAATTTAAAGATATATATCCAATGCAAATAGGGCTAGTCTATACAGCTCTTGCCACTAAAGAAATGGATGTAGTTTTAGGATATTCAACTGATGGCAAGATTGCATCTTACGATTTAGTATTATTAGAAGATGACATGAAATTATTCCCGCCTTATGATTGTTCACCTGTAGCGACTGCTGCAATAGCCAAAACTCATCCAGAAGTAAATGAAATTCTTTTAACGCTTGCTGGCAAAATTTCGACCAAAACTATGCAGCAATTAAATAGACGTTCAGACGAAGATTTAGTAGAACCAGCACAAGTTGCCAAAGATTTTTTAGAAGAAAATAATTATTTTGAAGGAACAGAAGTAGAAGAAAAATATAGAATTTTTGACGATGTCTTAAAGGAGGAAAGATAATGAGCGATGTATTTTTGTATTATTCACAAAATGGAAATTATGTATTCTCCCAGTTTATCAGACATTTCTTAATATCAATATACGGAGTCCTATTTGCTGCTATAATATCAATACCACTGGGGTTTTTTATAGCGAGAAGAGGAAAACTTTCAAATATAATAATTGGTATTGCAAATATAATGCAGACTATACCTTCACTTGCAATGTTAGCAATACTTATGTTTGCACTTGGAACCGGACCAAATACTGTAATATTTTCGGTATTTTTGTATTCAATACTTCCAATATTAAAAAATACAGTTTCAGGGATAAATTCTGTTTCGCCAGCCCTAGTTGATGCAGCAATGGGGATGGGTATGACGAGAATTCAAATAATGAAAAAAGTAGAATTTCCCCTTGCAGTATCAATAATAATGGGTGGAATTAGAAATGCATTAGTTGTTGCAATTGGAGTAACTGCAGTTGGAACATTTATTGGAGCCGGAGGACTTGGTGATATAATAACAAGAGGAATTACAGTAGCCAATGGAGGTCCTATAATAATAGCGGGTGCAATACCAACAGCACTTATGGCAGTGCTTGCAGATTTATTACTTGGATTTATAGAGAACAAATTAAAACCAACGACTTTTACAAAAGTATAATTTATGTGAAATTTGTTTAAAATTAACTAGATTTTAAAAACGAAATATAAACTATAGGGCTAATTTAGCCGCCTATATAAAAATATAACCAATAATGAAACCTGTTTAAAACAAAATTTGTTAAGAACAGAAAGTAAATTCACATTGATACAAGGATATTAAAATAAAATTTGGAACTTAACTTGGTCTAGCGGACAAGAAAGGTTCTGAATTTTATTTTTTATTTAATTATAATGAATCTATTTTTAAATAGATATTATATAAATATTCAAATCATTGATATTCACTTAATTGTCAGAGGGTATTCAAAATTTCGTTTGTTTCTCACACTTATAGTTATCTTGATTAAGAAAACTTAAATGAACAGTCCTCTTTGTACGCAAATGGTTAAATAATCTGTATATGGTGTAGTAATTTTATATAATTTTAATGATGAAATTATTCAAATATTTAAATTAAAAATTGATGTAAATCTGTAAAAATAGGTTTTTATCGATATTTTTAATAAGCAGCTTATATACAATAATTTATGTAATATTATGTTTTGTTCTTCCCTATTATTTTTACATAATATTAATCCTTATATTTTTTTATTGTTATTCTCAATTTTTTAAAGTTTTAAAAATTTATCCATAGTATAAGTTTCATCAATAATAATTAAAATAAAATTCAATAAATGTTTAAAAAATCACATAAAAAATATTGTATTTTGAAATGTAATTTGCTACAGTATTATCAAATGATTGGTAATACCAATATAATTTATCTTAATATCTTAAGGAGGAGAGTATGAAAGCGAATGTAAATCAAGACTTTGAAAAAATTGTGGATATGGATTTTGAAAAATCTGCAGTACCTTTAGATGCAAGAAAGAGTTTTTGGAGTATCACTATAGTTTGGCTTGGATTTGTATTTGTAATAACAAGTATGATGACTGGTGGTGGATTAGCTAGTGGTCTTTCTTTTAGTGAAATTATTTTTGCCATAGCTATTGGGAATATTTTTTTGAGTGTCATAGCTATTGCCATAGCGAACATGGCTAGCAAAACTGGGCTTAGTTTTGCTTTAATTACACGATATACTTTTGGAAATAAAGGTTCAAAAATTGCAACATTATTTGTGCCAATAGTCAATATTGGTTGGTACACAATACAAGCTGCTACATATGGGAATTTTATAGCGAGTGTTCTCAATATAGAAGGGGCGGGAGAACTTGTTATATTATTTTTAAGTGCCATTGTTATGGGGATATTCGCTTTTTCGGGAATTAAAGCTATTACAATTTTAGGTTATGTGGCTATTCCAGCAATTATTTTTCTTTCAATAGGTACGGCTATAAAATCTGGTATGATTGCTGGATGGGATACTATAATTAATTGTGTGCCTAAAGATTCTATGTCAGTAGTTAATGGAGTTACAATTGTAATTGGGACTTGGATTTTATCTACCGCTACTTGTATAGCAGATACAATGAGATTTGCTAAGAACAGAAAAGAAGCTATGTTAAGTGCTTGTGTCGGTCTACTAGGCGGGAATAGCTTATTAATATTATGTGGAGCAATTGCAGGTATTGGAATGGAAGACAGTGATTTAACTGCTGTGCTTTTAAAATTAGGTTTAGTCGTTCCGAGCTTGATACTCATGACAACAAATATTTTTACTACAAATGCGGCTAATTTGTATTCGTCATCTCTAAATCTAGCAAATAGTTTTAGAACAGATAGGAAAAAAATCATAGCTATTGTATTAGTAATTTCTGGTTTGTTATGTCTAACTCGTCCATATAATATAGACATGTTATTTAAATTCCTAAATTTATTAGGGGTAATTGTGCCTCCGTTGGCCGGAATAATATTATCTAACTATTATATTATTAATAAAGGTGAATATCCTGACTTAGATAGTGAGGAAATTAAAGAATGGGACTTTACTCCTTGGATAAGCTGGGCAATAGCATTGGTTATAGTAAAACTTCTAGAAGGAGTCGCAAAAGGCGGAAGTGCTATGAATGGAATATTTGGTCTACCGGCATTAAATGGTATTATTGCTGGATTTTTGTTATATACTTTAATAGCTAAAGTTTTTGTAAAAAGGAGTATCTTATGAACGAAAAAGAATTAATCAAAAAGTATAGGACAATTTCTATAATTGGAATTATTATTATGGGTATTGGTTCTTTTATGAGTTGTTTATCTACTTCTACATTTGGTATGAGAGCAGGGACATTATTACTTTGTATTAGTATTATTTTATCTATAATTGGTTTTTCTAAATGGCAGCCGTAAATAGAGTGTTAAAATGAACTTACGTAATAAAGCAAGAAATTATATATTAACAGAAATAAAAAATATTAAAAATTTTGGTGCTGAAAAGTTACCTCCAGAGCGTGAATTAGCAAAAAAATATAATATTAGCAGAGTCACACTTCGTAGTGCTTTAGCTGATCTAGAGCGTGAAGGTAAAATAATTAGAAAACAAGGAAAGGGAACTTTTATTAGTCCAAATTTTGAAGATATGAAAGTGGATCTTTTTCGGATGAAGACATATTCACAGATAATACAAGAACAAGGATATGATATTTCTGTAAATACATTAGAAACCAAACTGGTAAAAACTCCTCAATTCGTAAAAACAACTGGACTGTATGATTTTGATTCGATGGTACTTACTTCAAGAATTTACTATGCGAATAAGATTGTAGCTGCAATATGTATAGATTTTTTAGAAATATTTTTTAAAAGAGATTTACATAAAATTTCTCTATATCCCGGATCTATATTCAAATATCTTTATGATAATTACGCAATAGAACTTTCAGCTGGTAGTATACAGTTTCATGCAATTAATAGTGAGGATATTACTAAATATATTAAGATAGCCCCACACTTATTATCTACTAATTATCTCTTAATTAGAGGTATAGAATATGATTTAATGGAGAATCCTAGAATATTCACTAGAGAATATGTTAATACTGATATAATTCCAATAACTGCAATAAGAAGAAGATGACAACAATAAATATAATGAGAGGAAATAAAAAATGAAAAAAACTTTTACAGTAGAATATGAGGAAAAAGAAGAATATAAATTATCCGATTTAAAAGAACATGAAGTTAAGTGATTGTATCGTGTTCTAGAAATTTGTAAAGAAGCTAAAGATGCTGGGAATTATCCTTTTGGATGTCTTTTGGCAGATGAAGAAGGGAATATCTTATTAGAACAAGGTAATGAGGAAGTAACTTTAGGTGGAGATTGTACAGCACATGCTGAAGCTCTATTAATGAGGAAAGCATCACAGATATATACTAAAGAAGAAATGAAAAACTTCACTCTATATAATTGTGCCGACTCTTGTGCTATGTGTACTGGTGCAATGTATTGGGGTAATTTAGGCAGACATGTTTATATAGCAAGAGAATCAGAACTTAAAAAATATACAGGCGATGATCTTAGAAATCCGACACTTAATTTGCCAAGTAGAGTTGTGTTTGCAAGTGGACAGAAAGATTTTGAAACTTTAGGACCATTTATAGAATTAGAGGCAAAATTTTTTGAGTTGCATAAAGATCATTGGAATCCCACTAAATGAAATAAAATTAAAATACTATTTACATTAATATTTTGGGAACTGTTAATTTTTAAAATTATTTATTCTAAATTACTTTTGAATAAATTATAGCTTTATTTAAATATTATTAAAAAAACTCTCTTTATAACTTTATTTTTTTAGGTTATATAGAGAGTTTTTATTATCTTAAATTTTTAATTCTTAAAGCTGCTTTGACACCAAAGTCAGCTATATCTTTAATGAAATCTTCGTCTTTTAAATATTCTTTAGGTATATTGTATTTTTTTATTATTTTATTAATGAGGTCATGTTGATAAATAATTTCTTCTTCTTGAATTAACTTATCCTTAAAATTTCTATCAAACAATGTATCTAATGAAATATTGAATATATCCGCAAGTTTTATAATAACATCCTTGTCTGGAAATCTTTCATCTGTTTCATATCTACCTATTGTAGGTCTTGATAAATTTAGTTTATCAGCAAGCTCTTTTTGAGTTAATTTATTTTTAATTCTTAAGTTCCTAATATTGGTACCAAAAGACATTCTATCACCATGTTATTAATATTATTTATTATAGTAGCATAAAAACATTAAAAACAATCGAAATGAACCGAATAGACACAAATATCTAATAATTACCTTGACAGTACCGAAACGACACACTATAATTAAATTATAGAATTCTATTACATTATCTTGTTAAAGATAAAATATTAATATATCCGGATATTTCATAAAGGAGTAATTATGGAATTTACATTATGGGATTTATTAAAAGACACAGCTCTACTAGGTTTTTTGATGATAATTGGTCAATTTTTGAGAGCGAAAGTTAAAGTATTTCAAAGTTTGCTTATGCCAGCATCTTTGATAGGAGGTTTTATAGGTTTAGCTTTAGGACCAAGTGGTTTTGGCATTTTACCTTTTTCTAATCAATTATCCTCTTATGCAGGGGTATTAATTGCTATTGTATTTGCTTGTACTCCAATTGGAGATAAAAGCTTAACGAAGGAAGATATTAAAGGAGTTGGAGGATTTTTTTATCAAAATACTGGAATTTTAATTTTACAGTATGCTGTCGGAATGATTTTATCCCTAGGAATTTTAAATAAATTTTGGGATTTACATGATTCATTTGGTTTAGTCTTGGCAACAGGATTTTATGGTGGGCACGGTACAGCTGCGGCAGTTGGAGAAATGTTCAAAGATTATGGTTATTCTGAATTTTTCGATTTAGGAAATACATCAGCAACAGTAGGACTTGTTGGTGGAATTATCGTGGGTATGTTTCTAATTAATTGGGGAACTAGGAAAAATTACACTAACTATGTAAGTTCTCCTAAGGATTTGCCTGAAGAAATTAAAAAAGGTTTAATTCCAATAGATAAACAAAAATATTCAGGAAAAATTACTATATCTAATATGTCTTTGGATCCCCTTATTTTTCACTTATCATTAGCTCTTGTTGCAGCTTATTTAGGAAGAATAACATCAAAATTTATACAAAGTAAAATAAATTGGTTGTCAATTCCAGTTTTTGTTTTGGCTCTAGTTTTTGGTTATGTAATTCAAGGTATTCTAAAATCAACAAATACTAGTCAATATATTGATAGACCAACTATGCAAAGAATAAGTGGTTCAGCCACAGATTTACTTGTTATTTCAGCTGTTTCATCCTTGAATTTGGGAGTAATCCAAGCAAATCTTGCCCCACTTGCGATAACGTTTTTAATTGGTTTTATTATAAATGTATTGTGGTTTTTAAGAGTTAGTAAGTACGCATCTTCACGAGATTGGTTTGAAAGAGGAATTATGAACTTTGGCAGATCAAATGGTGTAGTAGCAACGGGAGTTTTATTAAATAGAGTTGTAGATCCTGATCAAAAATCTAGAGGATTAGAAGATACAGGTATAACAGATTTAATGAATAGACCTGTTGCAATTGTGCTCCAGGTTTTACCACCATTATTCATAAGTATGGGAGGTAGGTATCCTCTTTATACAACTATTGTTATAATAGCTGGATTTTTAGTACTTACAATACTCGCGCTTGTATTTAAGTGGTGGACACCTGGAAAAATGCAAGGTAATCAAAAGAATTAAGGGGGTAATAATATGACATTCGATGTAATGCATTTTGAAGTGCTAGGTAAAGAAAGAGATTATTTAATAGAAGAAACTAATTCTTTAATATCTAAGGGGGTACTTCCAAATGATTTTAAATCACTATTTACCCCGCTCACTTTACAAGATTATTTAAAAGATAATGATGAAATTTTGCCAAATATTATTACTATAAAAACTCATTCAATTATACCTGAAGAATATATTTCATCAGAACCGAGAAAAAGTATAATTACTAGAAGTGCTGGTTATGATCATCTAGAAAATATACAGGAATATGTAAATATTGCATCTCTCAGGGAATATTGTGTAGATGCAGTAGCTCAAACGGCTATCAAATTTGTTTTTACAACTTTAGGTAATCTCAATGAATATACTTATAACGCACAGACATTTGAAAGAAATAAAACAGATTCATTTATTGAAATTAATAATAATAGGGTCGCGACAGTATTTGGGGTTGGGAAAATAGGATCAAGAATATACGAAATTTTAGAAAAAATAGGTTTCACAGTTCAAGCAGTTGATATTAGACAGGAAGAACTCAAAAATGACAATAAATACAAGAATTTTAAGTTTGTAGATAAAGAAATGGCCATTAAAAATTCTGATGTAATTATTAATGCAATGAATTTTACAAAAAATAAAAATTCTAAATTTTATAATGAAAATTATTTTAATGAAGATTATCTTCGAAAAGCTAACAACAAAATAGTATTTATAAATGTAACTAGAGGAGAAATAGCACCAGAATCCATTCTTTTAAAATTATATAAAGAGGGATTAATAATTGGATTGGGTTTGGATGTATTTAGTAGAGAATCAGTTTTAACAGAGTGTTTGACTGAAGACAGAAAACTTGATACAGAAAATTTAAAAGCAGCATATGAAATTATTGATAAGGCGCAAAATAGGGCATCAAATTTTTATGTGCAACCACATCAAGGCTTTAACTCTGATTTAGCAGCGAGTGCGAAAGCTCATGAGGCAATTGAACATTTGAAATATTGGTATCAAAATGGTCAAAATACATTCAAAGAGCAACTACCATATTATAGTGAGAAATAAAATAAAGTTTACTGCATTAATTATATTCTTGCTGCTATTAAATTTTGTTTTCTATATGAACGATATTAGAACCGATGAAATATACCAAACAAATATGCTAAATAGGTTAGGCATTCATGATATAAAAAAAACATTTCATGAAGAATTCACAACACTACAGGGTAAAAATTATGTTATTGATGAATATAATTTTCTTGATATCGACTTGGATAAGTTAGATAGTGATAAGTTTATGAATTTTCAAGAATTTAAAAAGAGTAGTATCTATAAGGACATCAAATATTGTAAGGAAATGAAGAAGTATTTAAATTCATTTAAAAAAGATAGTATAAAAGTTTACATCTATAGGCGCGGTAACTTAGTTTACCATAATGAAGATTTTGGCAACAAGAATATAATAATAACATTCTTAGATTTAGATAAATCTAATATAACTGTTATTAATTTTGTGAAAAAAAGTTATATTTAGATAGAAATAATAAAGCTCAATTAATATATTTCTAGTTAAATTGAGCTTTATTTTATTTAAAAATATAATGTATATAAAAATATTAAAAATTGTATTTTAAAATCATTAATACAAAAGTCTAGATATTAATATTGTTTATTAATTGTTAAAAAAAATCAAGCTGTTATAAAAGTATAATATAAGGACTTTATACTAATCTTCGACAATTACTAGTTTTAATTTAATGTAAAAAGATTTTATGTTTTTTGTATTTTTATAAATAAAAATTGAAAGAAATCTTTTTCATTTAGTCAAAAATTTTCTACAAAAATAATCTATTTCTGAATAATTTTATAAAAGTTTAAGAAATTTTTAACAATTGTAATTTAAATACAAAAAAAGCAATCAAAACGCAAATTTAGACTTTTTACTCGCTTTAAGAAAACTTTAAAATTCATAATCTATCATGTATAATAACTTGTGTAGGGAAAGATTCTTAATTTTAAAAATTTACATAATGCGTTCTCCGTTGAATAGAGGGAAAGTCTTTGTTATAATGTTTTTAAAAGTTGGAATATATTCCATTATACGAAAACTGCATTTGGAGGTGTAATAATGATTGGAGATAAATATCTCACTGTAAGCGAAGCTTTAGGAGTATCTCTAACAGGAATCGTAGTTGTTTTTTTGGCACTTATTGCTCTTTTAATAGCGATAAAAATCATTTCCGCGGTAGTAGGGTCTATTGAAGGTTCTGTGTCTCATGGAAAAGAAAATGTTGTTGCCAAACCAGCAAGTCAAAGTAGTAGTCCAGCACCAAGAGCACAAGCTAAGGTAAATAATGAAGTTGATCCACAAACTTTAGCGGCGATTATTGGTGCTATAAGCATGGAAAGAAGATCTAAAATCGACGGTTTTAAAATCGTCTCAATCACAGAAGTTAAATAATTTTGTGATTTACAAATCTATTATTTATTATTTATTTGGAAAAGGAGAAATTAATGAAATATCAAGTAAAAGTAGATGGAAAAGTTTTTGAAGTTGAAGTTGAAAAAATTGATGGAGGCCTTTCATCTCTTCAACCAGGTCAATTAACACCACAAGCACAAGCACAACCTCAAGCACCTGTTCAAGCAGCTGCACCAGCACCTGCAGCACCAGCTCCACAAGCAGCGCCTGCAGCACCAGCGGCACCAGCAGGAGGAGCAGGAGATGTAGTTGCACCAATGCCAGGTACAGTACTTAAACTAGCTGTTAACGACGGAGCACAAGTTTCAGAAGGAGATACTGTTCTAATTCTTGAAGCTATGAAAATGGAAAACGAAATCTCAGCACCATGTGCAGGTACTATCAACTTTAATGTAAAAGCTGGTGAAACAGTAGACACTGATGCAGTACTTGCAAGCATTAAGTAATATAGGAGGACGACAATTATGTTAATAGAAACATTACAGGGCATTCTCAGTGAGTCAGGTTTTGCAGCACTTCAATGGCAAAACGTTGTAATGTTTGTAATCTCCTTTATACTGCTATACTTTGCAATTAAAAAAGAATATGAGCCACTATTACTACTTCCTATAGCATTTGGTATGCTTCTTAGAAACTTACCAAGCACAGGACTTATGGATGTTTTAGAACCTTGGCAAAGTTCAGGGGTTTTGGCTATCATGTATAATGGAGTTAAATCAAATTTATTCCCATGTTTAATTTTCATGGGCGTTGGAACAATGACTGACTTTGGACCGCTTATTGCTAATCCAATTTCACTAATCCTTGGTTCTGCTGCACAAATTGGTATTTATTTTGCCTTTGTTACAGCAATTGCCCTAGGATTTTCTGGTCCACAAGCGGCTTCTATCGGTATTATTGGTGGAGCTGATGGACCTACAGCAATATTTACAACATCTCAATTGGCGCCTGAACTATTGGCACCAATCGCAGTTGCAGCTTATTCGTATATGGCGCTTATTCCAATGATACAACCGCCTATAATGAAAGCTTTGACAACAGAAAAAGAAAGAACTACAGTTATGACATCACTTAGAAAAGTTTCTAAGTTAGAGAAAATTATTTTCCCTATAGTTGTAGTTTTATTCACAGCACTACTTCTACCAGACGTTGCACCACTTCTTGGTATGTTAATGCTTGGTAACCTATTTAAGGAATCTGGAGTAGTTAATAGATTATCAGATACAGCTCAAAATGCTCTAATGAATATTGTAACTATCATGCTTGGTGTTACAGTTGGAGCGACTGCAGACGGTACTACATTCCTTGCAATGAGTACTATTAAAATCATAGGTCTTGGACTTATGGCATTTGCTTTTGCTACTGCAGCAGGAGTTATATTTGGAAAGATTTTATATGTAGCTACTGGTGGAAAGATTAATCCACTTATTGGTTCTGCAGGAGTTTCTGCCGTTCCTATGGCAGCTCGTGTTTCTCAAGTTGAAGGTAGAAAATATAATCCTACAAACTTCTTATTGATGCACGCAATGGGACCAAATGTAGCGGGAGTTATTGGATCAGCTGTAGCAGCTGGTGTATTCTTAATATTATTCGGTTAGAATGCTTCCGCTCCCTCGGGGGCGGAAAATTAATAAATATCAAGTTATCTATATGTAATTAAGGAGGTTTTAACTTGAGTAAAGTAATGGAACTTAAAGACGCCATAGCTAAATATGTTGAAGATGGCGATGTAATATCTCTAGGAGGATTTACAACAAACAGAAAACCTTACGCAGCAGTTAATGAAATTCTACGTCAAGGTCAAAAAGATTTTATAGTTGAAGCAGGACCAGCAGGTGGAGACTGGGATACATTAATAGGAGCTGGCAGAGTAAAAGCATACATAAATTGCTATACTGCTAACTCAGGATATACTAATGTATCTAGAAGATTTAGAGCGGCAATTGAAAATGGAGAACTTCTAATGGAGGACTATTCTCAAGACGTTGAAATGCAAAGAATTCACGCAGCAGCTCTTGGACTTCCATACCTACCATGTAGACTTATGATGGGTTCTTCTCTTGTAGATGAATGGGGTATTTCTAAAGAAGAAAGAGCTAAAATTGACAAGCTACCAAATGACAAATTTATATATGTAGAAAATCCTTTCAAAGAAGGAGAAAAACTTGTAGCTGCACCAGTACCTGAAATTGATACAGCTATTATCCATGTTCAAATGGCTTCTCCAGATGGAACTACTAGAATTCTTGGAAATACTTTCCACGATGTTGATATCGCTATTGCAGCTAGAAAAGTTATTGTTACTTGCGAAGAACTTGTAAGTGATGAATATATCAAAAACTTTGATGCAGCTGATAACAAAATTCCTGGATTCTGTGTTGATGCAGTTGTTCACGTTCCATATGGTGCACACCCATCACAATGTTATGACTACTATGACTATGATGCAGATTTCTACAAAATGTATAATGTGGTTTCAAAAACACAAGAAGATTTTGATGCATTCTTAGATGAATGGGTTTATGCAATGAAAGATTATGATGAATACCTAAATAAACTAGGAGCAACTAGATTAATCGGACTTAACAACGTTCCTGGATTTGGATACGCAACAGACGTACTAAAGAAGGAAGGAGAAGATAAATAATGGCTAGATATGATAATTATACAAATAAAGAAATGCAAGCTGTAACTATTGCAAGACAAATTAAAGATGGTCAAATTGCAATTGTTGGTACTGGTCTTCCTCTAATTGGGGCATCACTTGCTAAAGCAGTTTATGCACCTAATTGCTATTTGATAGTGGAATCAGGGTTAATGGACTGTGACCCAATAGAAGTACCTAGATCAGTTGGTGACAACAGATTTATGGCACACTGTGGAGTTCACTGGACAAACGCAACTTATGTTGGTTTCCAAGCTAATGAATGGAAACATGACAAAAAAAGAATGATTGCTTTCATCGGTGGAGCTCAAATTGACCCATATGGTAATGTTAACTCTACTGTAATTGGTGACTACCACAACCCAAAAACTAGATTTACTGGTTCAGGTGGAGCAAATGGTATTGCAACTTATGTAAATACTATTATCATGATGCAACATGAAAAAAGAAGATTCATGGACAAAATCGACTACGTAACTTCTCCAGGTTGGATAGACGGTCCTGGTGGAAGAACTAGAGTTGGTATTCCTGAAAATGTTGGACCTCAAATGGTTGTAACTGATAAAGGTATTTTAAAATTTGATGAAGAAACTAAGAGAATGTATCTTGCTGGATATTATCCATCTTCATCACCTGAAGACGTTATTGAAAACACTGGATTTGACATTGATGTAAGCCGTGCAGTTGTTCTTGAAGAACCTGACGAAGACGTTATTAAACTAATAAGAGAAGAAATAGATCCGGGCGAAGCTTTCATTAAAAGGCCTACAGAATAATAGAAGGAGAGATTTATGGGTCAATATTCACTAGCTTCATATTTCCAAAATATGAAGACAATTGGAAGTCCTTTAAAGGCTAAGGACGAAGCAAATTATAATGAACTTAGAAAAGTAGAAGAAGAAATAAAGGAAGCTGCAGAAAAAGCTCTAGCGGCAGGGAAACCCGACGAAAAAGTAAATGCACGTGGAGAAATGACTGCACTTCAAAGAATTGCAGAACTTATAGATGAGGGAACTTGGTGTCCTTTAAACACAATTTACAATCCAGGAGAAAATAATCATGGCTCAACTGGTATCATCAAAGGACTTGCTAAAGTTGATGATAGATGGGTTTATATTGTTGCAAGTGACAACAAAAAGCTAGCTGGTGCTTGGATTCCAGGTCAAGCAGATGACTTGTTAAGAGCTTCTGACACTGCAGAACGTCTAAGAATACCTCTAGTATATATTCTTAACTGTTCAGGTGTTAAACTTGACGAACAAGAAAAGGTATATCCAAATAGACGTGGAGGCGGTACTCCATTCTACAGAAACTCAAGACTTAACCAACTAGGAGTTCCTGTTATCGTCGGAATTTATGGAACTAACCCGGCAGGTGGTGGATATCACTCAATTTCTCCAACAATCCTAATAGCTCACAAAGACGGAAATATGGCTGTTGGTGGAGCTGGTATTCTTGGCGGTATGAGTCCTAAAGGATATATCGACATGGAGAGTGCAAACCAAATAGCAGATGCTAGTGCTAGTGCTAAGAAAACAACTCCTCCAGGATCAGTGGGAGTTCACTTTGCACAAACTGGTTTCATGAGAGAAGTTTACACTGAAGAAGATGGTGTACTTGAAGGAATTAGAAAATATCTTTCTATGCTTCCTAAATATGACAGAACTTTCTTTAGAGTAGACGATCCAAAAATGCCACTATATAATGCAGAAGAAATTTATTCAATTCTTCCAAAAAACACTAAAAAAGTTTATGATATTTATGAAATTATCGCTAGACTTTTTGACGGTTCTGAATTTATGGAATATAAAAAAGGATATGGTCCAGAAATGGTAACAGGACTTGCAAAAGTTAATGGTCTTCTTGTTGGTGTTGTAGCTAACGTACAAGGACTATTAATGAATTATCCTGAATACTATGGCGACAAACATGTTGGTATTGGTGGTAAGCTTTATAGACAAGGTCTTATCAAAATGAACGAATTTGTTACTCTTTGTGCTAGAGACAAATTACCTATAGTTTGGCTACAAGATACTACAGGTATCGATGTAGGAGATGACGCTGAAAGAGCGGAACTTTTAGGACTTGGTCAATCACTAATTTACTCAATTCAAAATTCTGATCTTCCACAAATGGAAATCACTATGAGAAAGGGTACAGCAGCAGCTCACTACGTACTTGGTGGACCACAAGGTAACGACACTAACGCATTTTCACTTGGTTCAGCAGCTACTGAAATCAACGTAATGCATGGTGAAACAGCTGCCAATGCGATGTACTCTAGAAGGCTTGCTAAAGACAAAAAGGCTGGCAAAGATCTTCAACCTACAATTGATAAAATGAATGAACTTATCCAAGATTATGTTGAAAAATCAAAACCATTCTCTTGTGCTAAATATGGTTTAGTTGATGAAGTAGTAAATATGGATCTTTGGAGAAATTATATAATTGCATTTGCAGAATCTTGCTATCAAGATCCAGAAGCAATTTGTCCAGTTCATCAAATGCTTTTACCAAGAGTTATTAGAGATTATGATAATCTAAATAATATTAAATAAATAAAAAGATTTATTGGATAATCTCTCTTGAGATTATCCAATATTTTTATGTATTTAAATAAATTTTACTTAAAGAAAATTATATATACAAAAACTTATGATTAGTAATTTATAAAAACCCTTAAACCGTTGAAATTTCTTGATTACACGGATTCTCTTTTTGACAAAACATTTAATTCATAGTACAATAAAATTAAGTAAGATTAATGTAATATTTTTTTAAAATAAAGAGGGGATTTTATGGCAGAAGCCGTTTATACTATGGGTGTCGATATTGGTTCGACTGCTTCAAAAAGTATAATCTTAAAAGATGGAAAAGAGATTGTTTCCACTTCTGTTGTAGATGTTGGCGCTGGTACAAGTGGACCATCTAGAACAATTGGTGAGACCTTAAAAAATTCTGGCTTAAATAGAGAAGATATATCATATGTCATGGCAACAGGATATGGTAGAAATTCACTAAAGGAAGCTGATGCTCAAATGTCAGAATTATCTTGTCACGCTAAAGGAGCTTATTTCTTATTTCCAAATGTAAAGACTATTATTGATATTGGTGGTCAAGATGCTAAGGCTCTAAAAATTGGAGACAATGGTATGCTTGAAAATTTCGTCATGAATGATAAATGTGCCGCAGGTACAGGTAGATTTCTAGACGTAATAGCGAGGGTTTTAGAAGTTGATATTTCACAACTTCAAGATTTAGATGCTAAATCCACAAAAGATGTAAGCATTTCATCTACTTGCACAGTTTTTGCTGAATCTGAAGTTATTTCACAACTTGCAAGTGGATCTAAAATAGAAGATATTGTTAAGGGAATTCACAATTCTATTGCGTCAAGAGTTGGTTCTCTTGCCAAAAGAGTTGGGCTTAACGATGACATTATTTTTACAGGTGGGGTTGCCCTTAATGAGGGTATGGTTAGAGCTCTTGAAGAAAATACAGGGCATAAAATACACACTTCACCATATTGTCAATTAAATGGTGCACTCGGTGCAGCATTATTTGCATATCAAAAACAACAATTGATTGCTAAGAAAGAAAAGGCTAATGCTTAATTAATACTTTAGGAGGGAAAGTATGGCTGAAAGAATACAAAAAATACCTGGTAAAAAACCAAGACCGATTGAAGGAAATATTCCTGCTGCTCAAGCTCTAAGAAATGTAGTAGATAGAGTATATGGTGCAGCTTGGGATGCAAAACACAGAGGAGAATTAGTTGGATGGTCATCTTCTAAGTTCCCAATTGAACTTGCTAAGGCTTTTGACCTACACGCTGTTTATCCTGAAAACCACGCAGCTACAACTGCAGCGAAAAAAGATGGACTTAGACTTTGTCAAGCAGCTGAAGATATGGGATATGACAATGACATATGCGGTTATGCGAGAATTTCACTTGCATATGCAGCAGGGGAACCTACTGACTCAAGAAAGATGCCTCAACCAGATTTCGTACTTTGCTGTAACAACATCTGTAACATGATGACTAAATGGTACGAAAACATTGCAAGAATGCACGACATTCCAATGATTATGGTTGACATTCCTTTCCAAAACACAGTTGATGTTCCAGAAGAAAAAGTTGATTACTTAATGGGACAATTTGAATATGCAATTCACCAACTAGAAGAGTTAACTGGAAAGAAATTTGATGAATCTAAATTCCAAGAAGCATGTGACATTGCTAATAGAACAGCAGCAGCTTGGCTAAAAGCTTGTTCATATATGGCTTACAAACCATCTCCACTTTCTGGATTTGACCTATTTAACCACATGGCTGACATTGTAGCAGCAAGATGTGAAATTGATGCAGCAGAAGGATTTGAACTTCTAGCAGAAGAATATGAACAATCAGTAAGAGAAGGTACATCAACTTGGGAATATCCAGAAGAACACAGAATTTTATTTGAAGGAATTCCTTGCTGGCCAGGACTTAGAAACTTGTTTGAACCACTAAAACAAAATGGTGTTAACGTAACAGCAGTAGTTTATGCACCAGCATTTGGATTTAGATATTCAACAGTTAGAGAAATGGCAGCAGCTTACTGTAAAGCTCCATGTTCAGTATGTATCGAAGATGGTGTTGAATGGAGAGAAACAATGGCTAAAGAAAATGGAGTTTCTGGAGCACTTGTTAACTACAACAGATCATGTAAACCATGGTCAGGAGCAATGCCTGAAATCGAAAGAAGATGGAGAGAAGACCTTGATATACCAGTAGTTCACTTTGATGGTGACCAAGCAGACGAAAGAAACTTCTCACAAGAACAATACAAAACTAGAGTTCAAGGTTTAGTTGAAATTATGAACGAAAGAAAAGCTGATAGAGTAGCTAAAGGTGAAGAAGTTTACACTAATTTCGACAACACAAAAGAAACTGACTGGTCTAAAACTACTATTTAATTGAGGTGCAATATGACTGATATAAAAAATTTATTACAAGAATTTAAACATATAGCAGATAATCCTAGAGAACAACTAGATAAACAACTTGAAAAAGGAGTAAAAGCAGTTGGAGTATTTCCATACTATGCTCCTGAAGAAATTATTTATGCTGGTGGAATGTTCCCATATGGAGTTTGGGGTGGACAAGGTCCAATAGATAAAGCTAAAAACTATTTCCCAACATTTTACTATTCACTAGCATTAAGATGCTTAGAAATGGGACTTGATGGTTCACTTGATGGACTTAGTGCTTCTATGCTAACAACACTTGATGATACATTAAGACCACTTTCTCAAAACTATAAAGTTTCTGTAGGTAGAGAAATTCCGATGGTATTCTTAAACCACGCTCAACACAGAAAAGAAGATTTTGGTAAAACTTACAATGCAAGAATCTTCAAACAAGCAGCAGAAAGACTTGAAGAAATCTGTGACGTAGAAATAACTGATGAAAAACTTAAAGAAGCTTTTGAAGTTTATAACGAAAATAGAGCTCTTAAAAGAGAATTTATCAAAATGTGTGGAGATTATTCACAAACAATAAAAGCATCAGATAGATCAAATGTATTAAAAGCATCTTATTTCATGATGAAAGATGAACATTCTAAAATGCTTAAAGAATTAATTGACGCATTAAAAGAAATGCCAAAAGAAGAATGCAAAGGACCGAGAGTAGTAACTTCTGGTATTATCACTGATAACCCAGGATTACTTCAAGTTCTTGACGATTTCAACATTTGTGTAGTAGCTGATGACGTTGCTCATGAATCAAGAGGACTTAAAGTTGATGTAGATACATCAATAGAAGATCCATACATGGCTCTAGCAGATCAATTTGCAAGAATGGACGAAGACCCAATTCTTTACGACCCAGATATTTGGAAGAGACCAAAATATGTAGTTGACCTTGCAAAAGACAATGATGCTGACGGATGTCTATTATTCATGATGACATTTAATGATACAGAAGAAATGGAATATCCATCACTTAAAAAAGCTTATGAAGAAGCAGGTATCCCATTAATCAAAATGGGTTACGACCAACAAATGACTGATTTTGGACAAGTAAAAACTCAACTTGAAACATTCAGAGAAATTGTTGAATTAAATAGAATTTAAGTTAAAGAAATTTAATTTATAAAATAAAAATCCTCAATTACAAAAGTAGTTGAGGATTTTTTGGGTTTATATTAGAAATAAGAGTAATATTTTATAGTTTATCGAATAATACATTTGTTTTAACTGAAAGGAAATATCTTCACCAAAGTTAAATACTTTGGACTTTTTGCATTTGGTGTTTTTGAGAATTATAGTATGATTATTTATATTTCATCGTTACAAATTCTCTCCACCACATGCAGATCCTTCGACTTCAGAAAGCTTGTCAGTTTTCTTTCACTCAGGAAGACAAGAGAGGGGAGAAATTCTTTCTCACATGCTGACTCTTTATGCGTTTGCATACGCACACTGACTCAGTATGACTTGGAAATTTAAGCATTTATTTTTTGCAACAAAAAACTGCTACTCTTTAAGAATAGCAGTTTTAATGATTAGTCTCTTTTTACTTCAACATTTTCTTCAAAAGCTCTATCGTCAAATTTTTCGATTCCTTTTGGAAGTTCTACATTAGAAAGATTATTTTTTCTAAATGCAAACATGTCAAGTCTTTTTAGATTTTCTGGTAATTTTACTTCAGATAAGTTGTTTTTGTAGAAAGCAGAAACTCCTATTGATTCAACTGTATCTGGAATATTAACTTCTCCAAGTTCGTTTAATGAAAATCCATTGTCGCCAATGAATTCAAGATTTTCAGGAAACTTAACATCAGTAAGTTTATTTCTGTAAAATCCGAAAGCGTCAATTTTCTTTACAGCATCTGGAATAATAACTTCAGTTAAGTTATTAACTCCGAAAGCATTGTAACCAATTTCTTCAACTGTTTCAGGAATAACTACAGTATTTAATTTTCTTCTGTAAAAACATTGATCCCCGATAACTCTAATTTTTGTTCCATCTGGGCCTTCAGTAGGTACTACCATATCAAAGTATCCGTTTTCTTTGATTTTGTCTTTACCCTTTCTTGTCATGCCTTTTAGAACATCTCCATCAAATATAAAATCGTCAAATTCCCATGGTTTTTCCATATGTATCCTCCCTGCTATAATAATTATTACCTTCTCTATCATTATAGCATATCCAAAAAAAATTATAAAGGAAAGCTTGAAATACTGGGAAGAATAAACGTTTTTTCAAGTTTTTAAAAATACTTTTACTAATAGTTTTTTATTTCAAAATATTTTTACTAAATAACAATGTTTACATCGAGGTATGTAATAATTGAATGTATATAAATATGTTTTATGGGTATATAAGTTAAATAATGTTTGTATTTTGTATACACACTCAAAGAGACCTTTATATAAATATATTCTCTATGATATAATAAAGGTATTATTAATTGGGAGGTATTCCTTTTGGAAAAGATTTTAGTTAGACCAAATGGACCACTTAAAGGCAGTGTAAGAATTTCAGGTGCTAAGAATGCAGCACTTCCTATACTTGCAGCTACAATTCTAGGAACGGAAAAGATTGTGCTTGAAGACGTGCCTGAGCTTAAGGATGTTGAAATTATCACTGAAGTTTTACGTGGTTTAGGTTTAAAGATAGAGAAAGACAAAAACACACTAATTATTGACCCTAGCGGGCTTAATTCATATGAAACTGATTATGAGCTTATGAGCAAGATGCGAGCTTCTTTTTTAGTTATGGGACCACTTTTAGCGAGATTATCTAAAGCTTATAATTCACTACCAGGTGGATGTAATATTGGTACGAGGCCTATTGATTTACATTTAAAGGGCTTTAATGCTCTTGGGGCAGAAATCACTATGACACATGGCGAAATTAAAGCTGAAGCTGATGAGCTTGTGGGCGAAAGAATATATTTGGACTTTCCTTCTGTTGGGGCTACTGAAAATATTATGATGGCGGCTGTGTTGGCAAAAGGTGAAACTACTTTAGAAAACTGTGCCATGGAACCAGAGATTGTTGACTTGGCAAATTTCCTAAATAAAATGGGTGCTAAGGTCACTGGAGCAGGCACTTCAACTATTAGAATTAGAGGAGTTGAAAAGCTAACTGGCTGTACTCATCAAATTATTCCAGATAGAATAGAAGCGGGTACTTTTATGGTAGCTGCGGCTATCACAGGAGGAGATATTTTAATTGACAATGTGATTACTTCACATTTAAAACCAGTTATTGCAAAGCTTGAAGAAGCAGGTGTGAGTATTTCTACAGACGGCAGTGCAGTGCGAGTTATTGGAAATGGCAAACTTAAACCTATAGAAATAAAAACACTTCCTCATCCTGGCTTTCCAACGGATTTGCAGGCTCAATTTATGGCTTTGTTGACTCAAGCTGAGGGTCAATCTTCTGTGATTGAGACAGTATTTGAAAATAGATTTATGCATGCTGAAGAGTTAAAGAAGATGGGTGCCAATATCAAAGTTATAGATAGAGAAGCACTGATTACGGGTAGAAGTAAATTATATGGATCTAAGGTTCGAGCTACAGATTTAAGGGCTGGTGCTGCTTTAATCTTGGCTGCCCTTGTCAGTGAAGGTGAAACTGAAATATCAGACATTTATCACATTGATAGAGGTTATGAAAAAATTGAAGATAAGTTTAAAAGCTTAGGATCCGATATTGAAAGAATTGAAAGGAAGATGTAAATGAAGAAGAAAGCACTATTATTTTTAGTGTTAGTTTTAGCATTTCTTACTGCATGTTCAAATGATGGAACAAAATCTGGCGAAGATCCTGTACTAAAGGTGGCTGTTTCTGAGGATACAACTACTCTTGATACGGCTACTATTAATGATGATTATGCTGAAAATATAATTATTCAAGTTTATGATACTTTGGTTAAGAGAAATGCTAATGGAGAGATAGTCAATTCACTTGCTGAGTCTGTTGAAAATCCTGATCCCACTACTTTTGTTATTAAACTAAGAGAAGGGGTTAAATTTTCAAATGGTGATCCTCTAACTGTTGAGGATGTTATTTTTACTCTAAAAAGAGCTGCTGGCACCGAAAAATTTAAATCTTTTTATGGCAAAATTATACCTGAGTCATATGAAAAAGTAGACGATTTAACTTTAAAGTTTAAATTGTCTGAACCTGATGCTGCATTTTTAAATTCACTTTCTCATCCGGCAGTTTCAATATTGTCACAAAAATTTATTGAAGGTGGAGCAGATCCAAATACTGAACTGATGGGTACAGGTCCATTTGTTTTAGATGAATGGGTTCAAAATGATCATGCTACTTTTTCAAGAAATGAAAATTATTGGGGAGACAATCCTAAGATTTCTGGAATCGAAATGAAAGTTATTCCTGAAGCATCTCAAAGGGTGATTGAACTGGAAAGTGGTGGAGTTGATTTAGCCTATAAAGTAGACCCTAATGATGTTGCACAAATAGAAGAAAATGAAGAATTACAATTATTTAAAAAATTAGATAATTCTGTTCATTTTATTGGTTTTAATATGTCGAAAGAGCCTTTCAGCAATAAAGCTGCTAGAGAAGCGATGATTAATGCTATTGATATAAACTCTATTTTTGAAACTGTTTATATGAACAGCGGAAAATTGGCTACAAGTGCTATAAATCCAAACTTCAAATTTTCTATTGCAGATAGTATTGAACCAAACAAAGTAGATAGTGAAAAAGCAAAAAACCTTTTTGCTGAAGCGGGTTTAGGTGAAGGATCTAAACTCTCTATATATACTTCTGACAATACCCAAAGAGTCAATGTGGCAACTATGATGCAAGATCAACTTAGTGAATACGGTATTGGTCTTGACGTAGAGAGATTGGAATGGGGAGCATTTATTGATGCACTTCAAGCATCTGAACATGATATGTTTATTATGAGCTGGAATCCTTCAATAGTAGATCCACATTATGAGCTACTACAACCGTTCCATTCTTCTAATAAAGGACATGGTCCAAATTATATGTATTATAGTACAGAAGAACTTGATGCATTGATACAAAAAGGAATCTCTACTACAGATGATGCACAGAGAGCAGAAATTTACAAACAAGCACAAGAACTAATTAATAGAGATATGCCATGGCTATATATTTGTTATGGTGAAACTATAGTTGCAGGAAATAAAAATATTGACGGGCTAGATATCTTGCCAAAATATCCACAAGAGTTAAAAGATATAACCATAAAAGAAAAATAAATAATAATAAAAAATTCACCACATAGCTGGTGAATTTTTTATTATTATGATTCTGATTTATAAATAGTGTAAAAGTAAATTATAATAAGTATTTATCTAATAACTATCAAATAGTATTTAAATTAAAATCGTAATATAATTTAGTATTAGGGAGTTTTCTTGTGGAGGCAATATTTTATATTTTTTTAAATTGAAGAAAATGGGTATTTATATTTTTAACAACTATTATTTAATTTAAATTATTTATTACTGGAGGAAATATGTTTAAATATATATCAAAGAGAATACTAATTTTGATACCCACACTTATAGGTGTGAGTTTTATTGTGTTCTCACTTTTATATCTATCTCCTGGAGATGCTGCTCTGGCTGTGGCTGGTCCTGAGGCGTCAAAAGATGCTGTCGAAGCAATTAGACAAAATCTAGGCCTAAATGATCCTTTTTTGATGCAGTACGGGCGATATCTTAAAAATCTTATATTTGATTTTGACCTTGGCACATCTTATCAAACTGGCAGATCAGTGACCCATTCTTTAGTGGCTGCCTTTCCTAATACTTTGAAATTAGCTTGGGGAGCACTTTTAATTGCTATAATTTTTGGTATAGTATTTGGTGTAATCGCTGCGGTTAAAAAGAATACTGTAATCGATTCTTTGATAACAGGAGTAGGAATGATTGGACTTGCCATGCCTATTTTTTGGTCTGGATTATTGCTAATTATTCTATTTTCTACTAAACTCAAAGTTTTGCCAGCTTCTGGATTCTCGTCAATTAAACATATGATACTTCCATGGATAGCATTGGGTTTTCAGTCTTCGGCCGTCATTATGAGAATGACACGTTCTGCGATGCTTGATGTTTTGGATAAAGATTATATAAGGACGGCTTTTGCCAAAGGTCTAAGTGAAAAAGTTGTTATCTTAATACATGCACTTAAAAATGCATTAATTCCAGTAATTACAACTATTGGGCTTCAAGCTGGTGGTCTTTTAGGAGGAAGCATTTTGACAGAAACAATTTTTTCCATTCCTGGAATCGGAAGACTCATGGTGGATTCTATTAAAACTCGTGATTATCCAATGATTTTAGGTGGCATAATGTTAATTGCAATAATGTATTCTCTGATTTCAATTTTGGTGGATATTTTGTACGGAATTTTTAATCCTCGAATAAAGGTTGCAAGCAAGTAGGTGAAATATGAAAAGAAGATTAAAAGATTTTTTTAAATACTATAGCAGGAATAAAATTGCTGTAATTGCTCTAATTATTCTAGTTGTGATTATTATAGCTGCAATTTTTTCTGATATTATTGCACCTTATAATTTTGCTAAGCAAATTCCAAAAGATAGGTTTCAGACTCCAAATTCAGTGCATTTAATGGGTACAGATAATTTTGGTCGGGATATTTTTTCCAGAATATTGAGAGGTGCTAGCGTATCTTTAAAAATTGGATTTTTATCTGTATTAATTTCTACAGTTATAGGAGTTTTAATTGGAGCTTTTGCTGGTTTTTATGAAGGGCCTTTTGATGCAATTGTGATGAGAGTAATGGACACAATATTATCTATTCCTCAACTGGTACTGGCTATTGCAATAGCTGCTGTACTAGGAAATGGAATGAAAAATTTAATATTGGCAGTCTCTCTAGCTTCTATACCATCATATGCTAGGATTGTGAGGAGTCAAGTTTTATCTGTCAAAAATTTAGAGTATATTGAATCGGCAAAACTATCGGGAGTCAATGATTTTAAATTAATATTTTCTGAAATTTTGCCAAATTCTTTTGCACCTATAATTGTACAGGCCACTATAGGCGTGGGGACAGCTATTCTTTCTGCGGCATCATTATCATTTATAGGAATGGGTATCATGCCACCTGAGGCAGAATGGGGGCAAATGTTATCTGAAGGGCGTGCGTATATAAGAAATTATCCACATCTGACATTATTTCCAGGGCTTGCTATTGCTCTTACTATACTTGTTTTAAATATTGTGGGAGATGCTCTTCGCGATGCATTTGATCCAAAATATAGGAGGTAATATGGTACTTGAAATAAAAAATTTAAAAGTGTTTTTTAAATCGTCGCAGGGAATTGTAAAAGCGGTAAATGGAGTAAATATTGATATTCCTAAAAGAAAGACATCTGCCATTGTAGGAGAAAGTGGGTCGGGCAAATCTGTAACTTCGCTGGCTATTATGGGTCTTTTGGATAAACAAAGCTTGGCTGAAATTTCAGGTGAAATTATTTTTGATGGTAAAAATCTATTAGAATTAAATAAAAAAGAGCTAAGAAAGATTAGAGGAAATGATATTTCTATGATTTTTCAAGAACCAATGACTTCTTTAAATCCTGCACTTAAAATTGGATATCAGATGTCTGAAGTCTTTAGAGAGCATTTCAAGGCGGACAAAAAAACTGCAAAAATGAAATCTATTGAAATGATAGAAAGAGTAGAGATACCTAGAGCAGAGGAAATATATAATGTATATCCACATGAACTAAGTGGAGGGATGAGACAAAGAATAATGATAGCTATGGCACTCTCATCATCGCCTAAGCTTCTTATTGCAGACGAACCAACTACAGCACTGGATGTAACTATTCAAAAAGATGTATTGGAATTAATAAACAAATTAAAAGATGACTTTGATACTTCTATTATGATAATTACTCATGATTTGGCAGTAGTATCTGATATAGCAGATTTTGTCAATGTTATGTATTGTGGGAAAGTTGTAGAAAGAGCAGAAGCAGAAGAACTATTCAAAAATCCACTACATCCTTATACTAAAGGTTTATTGCGTGCTATACCGTCTATTCATAAGAAGAAAGAAAAACTTCAATCGATAGAAGGATCAGTACCTAATTTAATCAATTTAAAAGAAAACTGTTACTTTAATGATAGATGTGAAGAAGTAATGTGTAAATGTAAAGAAAAAGAGCCACAAGAGATAGATATAAATGGGCATAAAGTGAGCTGTTTCTTATATGGGTGATATGATGAATGAAATTATTTTAGAAGCAAAAGATGTTTCGAAATTTTTTGATAGAAAAGGTCAAGAACCTTTTAAAGCAGTAGATGAGATATCATTTAAACTCGCCAAATCTAAAACACTTGGAATAGTGGGGGAGAGTGGGTCTGGAAAATCTACTTTGGCAAGATGTATAATGGGACTTTATCCTGATGCGAGTGGTGAAATTATATACAATGGTATAGATATATTAAAAGCAAATAAAAAAGAACTAAAAAGTGTAAGACGTGATATTCAAATGATATTTCAAGATCCATATTCGTCGCTCAATCCCCGAAAAAAATGCAAAGATATTATCGCTTCTGGGATTAGAAATCTATTGGGAGAAAAAGATAAGAAAAAAATTTATAAAAAAGTAGAAGATACTATGGATATTTGTGGACTTTCAAAGTCACAAATGCAGAGGTATCCTCACGAATTTTCTGGAGGCCAAAGACAGAGAATTTCTATAGCAAGAGCACTTGCAGTAGATCCTAAAATTATTGTAGCAGATGAACCAACTTCTGCACTAGATGTATCAATACAAGCTCAGATAATTAATCTTCTTGAAGAATTACAAGATAATTTAGGACTTGGTATTATTTTTATATCACACGACTTGTCTGTGGTTCGCCATATTTCAGATGAATTACTGGTTATGTATAATGGAAAAATGGTTGAATATGGGGTTAGTGAAGAAATATTTGAAAATCCAAAAGATGAATACACAATCAAATTACTAAACTCAGTACCAGGAGAAAAATTGGCACAATATATATAAAAAATTTAGAAGTGAAAAATCTAATCAATTATGATAAACTAACTCTATAAATCTAGAATTAAAATTTATATTAATACTTATTTCTATGTATATTATAACTTGGAATAGTTGAATAATTTTTATAGCTAGATATAGAGTTTTTTATTTATATTAAGTGGTGATACTATGTCTTTCGAAGATATTTACATAGATAGAATTGATGAAGTTGAAGAATTGCTTGAAGAAATATGTGAAGAGATTCCAGAATATGCCTACAATAATTTAAATGGAGGTATAATCTTGTCTGAAGATGTCAAATATCATGACGAGTCAGTGGGAGATTCTCTAATAATATTGGGTGAGTATCAAAAATCGGTACTTGGAAATATGATAACAATATATTATGGTTCAATTATGAAGATGTATAAATTTTTGCCAAGAGAAGAATTAAAAGAAAAACTGGAGCAAGTATTATTGCATGAATTTACACATCATCTAGAATTTATGGCAAACGAATATGGACTTGTAATAGAAGATAATAAATTTTTAGAAGATTATAAAAAAAGGATGAAAAATGAATAAAATTAAAGGATATTTTTATAAAAGTATAGGGAAATTTTTGGACCTATTATTGACTCTATTAATTGTAATAGTAAATATTTTTGTTGATTTATTTTCTGCACTTCGAAGATTTTTCTTAGTAGTGCTTTCTATGGGTGGATGTCTAGTAATTTTTATTTTGTTAAATCCGCTATCATGGATTGCTATAGGCAGAAGTTGGATTTTTCCAATAATTATTTTGGCACTTGTCGTGCCAGTACTGGGTTCGGTTTCTGTGTCATTTCTTGAATACGCACATTATACTGTAACTGAATTTTTCTACGATAGAGCAGAACATTATTTATATGGAAAAGAAAATCATTTTGAGAATATATCTGGCTATAGTAGAGCATATTGGGAGCAAAAAGAGCGAGAAAGATTAAAAAGAGAAGAAGAACGCAGAAAAGCACAAGAAGAGGAATTTAATAGACGATTTAGAGATTTTGGTGGATTTACTTGGACAACTTTCGATAATTTTGAAGATTTTGAAGAATTCTTTGGGAATAACAATGGAAACTTTGGTGGATATAATGCTGGAAATTATAGCGGGTATTCAAATCAGAGTGCAAATATGGGCTTTGGATTTAAAGAGCAATATGAAAAATATTGCGATGTATTGGGAGTTAATTATAGTGCCGATAAATATGAAGTTAAACTCGCCTATAGAAAGATGGCAAAGAAGTATCACCCTGATTTAAATAAAGAACCAGGAGCAAAAGAAAAGTTCCAAGAAATTAATGCAGCTTATGAATTTTTAAATGATTCAAATATAGAAAGATATAAAAAAATGAGTAGTAGGAATTAAGAGTCTGTAAAATAAGTAAAAGTTAAATAATAAATAGAAGTCTTTTATTATTATTTTACTACCTTTTCTATATCATGTTTACGATTCTCCCTACCACAGATAGAGCTCTTAATGCTTTTGCAACGCTTTTTAGTCGAGATGACATGGGGAGTGACAAATAGCTTATAGTTATTAGATTTCTAAAGAATGAGTATTAAGAAATAAAATATAATATAAAGAAAATTATTTAACTGTCATTCCGAGCGGAAAACCCGCAGGGGTTGGAAAGTCGCTGGTGTACTCGAAGAGTGAGGAATCTGCCTGTGAAGGAGTAGTTCTGTAAGAATAAATAGAAGTTTTTTGTTATCCTTTTAATTACGCTTTCTTATTCCCCTAAAGAAATTCTCCTCACCATAAGCAAGGCTCTTAATGCGTTCGCAACGCTTTTTATTCAAGATGACAATTGTGAAGGACCACAACAACACCAAGAACTGTATTTCTGAAAAAAGTTATGTTTTATATTTATATTAAAAAACCTCGACATTATATCGAGGCTTTTTTTATGAGTATAGTTTAGTTGTTAATTATTTTTGTTCTAATATTTCTTGCCCAATTTCAAACAATAATTCTTTATCCATATTTTCGTCAGCCATTAGCATATATACTACTCCGTCATATTCAAAGCTTAGGTGATTGGATATACTTGTTTCTCTTTCTGTTCCTTCTCCGCCAATTCCTACATTAAAGAATGGATCATTTTCATTTCTTTCTTTTTCTTCAGGTGTCATCTCATCTTCGCTTGCTAAGAATAAGCTCTCTAATTGCGTGTAATAATATTTAGTGTCATCGATAGTTCGTATTTCTTGATGCTCTTCTTCTTCAATTTTAAAAGAAGTTTCAGGCACTTTATCAGCTGTTAAACTAATTTTACTGTCATTTTCATTTTTGTAATTTACATCGATTGTTTTTCTTTTATTAAATTCATTGTGTTCATCGTCTAAATCAGCTACATCAACCATATAAATACCGTCAAATTCATATCCGCCTTTTAATTCTTCTGGAATGATAGCGTCAAATCCTGCTTTCTCTTCTGCTTTTTCTACATCTTCATAGGCTGTGTAATTGTAGTATGATGTAGATGAACCTACTGTTCCTGTAATCCTACCAACGGCAAATACTCCAACACTTAATAATGCCGCAGCTACTGCTATAATTGCTAATTTTCTTTTTTTCATTTTGAATTCTCCTTTTGGTTTTTCTATGTTTGAAATTTCTAAGTCAATTTTATTTTTAAGATACTCAGAGGGAAAAGTATTTTCGACACTTTGTTTTAATTCATCTTTTATTTTTTTCTCATACTCGGGGCTCCATTTGTTTTTCATAAATACCCTCCCTTCGGGTCAAAAATGTTTCATCAACTTTTTCCAATTCTTTTTTCAATTCTTTGCGTGCTTTGTTTAATCTGGATTTTATAGTTCCTTGAAATGTATTGCAAACCGTTGCCATTTCTTTTATTGTCAAATCATCAAAATAGTATAGTACTAAAACTTCTCTGTGCTTCGGTTTTAGTTTCATCAAACATTCATGAATTTCGCTCTTAAGAAGAAAGTTGTCTTCTGAGTTTTCGTATGTTTTAGTGTCTACTTTAAATAATATGTGTTCATCTGGAAATTCTCTTTTTTTATTTTTGTATTTTTTGTAGCAAGAATTTTTTAATATTGAGAAAATCCAAGATTTAAGCTTTGTTTCGTCTTTTAAAGTATCTATTTTTGTATAAATTGTCACGAAAGTTTCTTGCAATACATCTTCAGCGTCATGCTTATGTCCTAATATGAGATAGGCTGTTCGGTACAATATGAGATAATATTCATTGTAAAGTGTATCAAAGGAATTTTTGTCGCCGGCCTTTATCCCTTCTACTATTTCATGATTGTCCATTGTATCCCCCTTTCATATGATGCATCTATATATAAGAGTATACAGACGAGTAAAAGGTTCATTATTTTTAAAAGTTTTTTATGTAAACAAAAAGATAGCTTGTGAAAGCTACCTTTATATTATAAATTATTTATTTTCTTCTAATACTTTAGATACAGCATTGTCCCACTGTTCATAACTCATGGCACCAACAAAGCCACCAAGTACTGTTCCGTCACTTTTTACTATTAGAGTAGTGGGAATAACTGAAATTTTATTCATGGTATCTTCCATTGTAGGATTTGGCATTATATTTGTATAAGTAACTCCTGATTTATCTAATATTTGAATTGCCTCTTCTACATTGGTACTCATAGTTGCGTTTGTATCACTTACAACGCCTAAGAAGTTCATTTTATCTTTATATTTTTGATTTAATTTTTCAAGTTCTGGCATTTCTTCTATACATGGTGAACAAAATGTTCCCCAGATATTGATAAAAGTTAGAGGTTTCTCAGCATAAAATTCTTCGGATTTTATCATTTCACCATCTATAATATCAAGAGTTTGAAAATCGAATTTATCTATACTCACATCTTGAAGTTCTGCGGCTTCTACTGTAGTTGTGTTTTCTGTATCTTTATTTTTATTATTATTTTCTGATTTTTTTGAACAAGCAGTTAGCATCACAAAAATTGATAGTGCCATCATTATTTTTAAAAATTTTTTCATATTTACCACCTTATTGTTTATTTAACTTCATTATACAAAATATGACTTATCTTGTCTAATGAGAAAAAATACTATATAATTATTATTACTTGTTCGAGAACTCCAAGTATAAAAAACTAATCAGTTCTCCAAATTCAATGGAGGTTTTTTTATGAAAAAAATTATAATAGATGCCGATCCAGGCATAGATGATTCTATTGCAATAATGCTTGCTAGTGCAGTTAAAGATTATGATATTTTAGGTATTACATTGGTTTCAGGCAATGTATGTATTGATAAATGTGTAAAAAATGTACTCAGGCTTTCCAAATTTTTAGAAAAAGATTTTAATATCTACAAATCAATTCCAACCCCACTTGTAAAAGATTTAATTAATGCAGAAGATACTCATGGTGAAGATGGACTAGGAGAAACTTATCTTGAATACGACAAAATTGATGTAAATGATAATGCAGTTGACTTTATTCTTGATAGTTTAAAAGAAGACGAGGTAACTATTTTTGCATTGGGGCCTTTAACGAACATAGCCAGAGCAATGAAAAAGGACAAAACAGCTTTTGAAAATGCAAGAATAATATCTATGGGAGGAAATTTTAAATCCTTCGGTAATATGAGTCCTGTTGCTGAATTTAACTATTATGTTGATTCTGATGCGGCAGATTATGTCATTCAAAATGCACCAAATCCTATTGAAATCGTGCCTTTAGATGTCACAAGAAAATTTGTGCTCACTCCAAATATTATTGCACTTATGAAAAGGATGAATTCAAAAATTGCAAATTTCATACAAGATATTACTAACTTTTATATGGATTTTCATTATTCTTATGAAAATATTATTGGTTCTGTAATTAATGATCCTCTTGTTATAATGGCAGAAAAATATCCAGAACTATTTACTAAAAATAAATATCACGCAGATGTAATATTAGATGGACCAGCACGTGGCATGCTAATGGTAGATGAGAAAGATTTTCTCAAGAAAGAAACAAATATTATTTTATATACTGATATAAAATTAAATTCGGTATGGAAAGAATTTTTAGAAATAATTACTCAAAAAGAGGTCGATTGTGAATTATTGGAGGCATTATTATGAAAGTAAATTCTAGAAAAATTACAATATTAGCTATGTGTATAGCAATTAACCTTGTTGGCTCATGGATAGCACTTATTTTAAAGCTTCCTGTTTATCTAGATTCTATTGGAACGATAATGGCGGGCTTTGCCTTTGGACCCATTTTTGGTTTGATTACAGGAGTATTAACAGCATTTGTAAACACAATTGGAGATCCGATAGCACTTTATTTTATGCCAACTCAATTGATAGTAGGTTTTATAGCAGGGTATGTAAAGTCATTAAAAGAGAAAAACTCCTACAAAAAATTATATCGAACTTTAATAATGTCAGTTCCTGCAGCAATATCCTCTGCATTTATTGCAACTTATTTATTTGGCACAGTAACGACTGCTGGATCTAGCTATATTGTTCAGTTTTTGAGAGCAATACTTGATTTGAGCGATTTTGTGATAGTTTTTATAATACAATTAATTACAGACTATGCAGATAAACTAATTTCTATACTATTAGTTTCTAAAGTATATAATATGGCAGCATTTAGAAAAGTTCTGGAAAGAGATAGGTATAGACTTATAAAATAGCATTCACGTTGACTTATAAAATAGCTTTCACGTTGACTTATAAAATAGCATTGACGTGGATGTACTAATTAATATTCGCATTTACTATTTCTTAATTTATAATTTTTAAAATTTTACTAATTATATTTATAAACCTGATTGAAGTATTTCAACCAGGTTTTTTGCTTGAGTAAAAGTTTACAATAGAAAAACCGAGTCGCTCGACCCGGTTTTACAAAAGGAAATTAATTAAAAAAAGTGTATTAAATAATCTGTTACTATTTTAGCATAATAAAACAATAAAAACAAGTTTTTATAAAATAAAATTTTTTCTCAAGTTTTCGCTTTGTTAAGCCTTTTTATCAATATATTATCAAATTATGATAAAAAAATTGTAAAAAATTAAAAAAATATTTATTTTATTTTCTAAGAATATATTTTTTAAAATGAGGTATCATTGTTTTAGATAGAATTTAAATTTATTTCATAAATTATTAGCAGAAGACTTGCAAGAGTGCTAAACATAATGTATAATAATGATAGTCAAAGAATGTCAAAGAAGATTTAAACTTTGATTAAAATAATCGTGAGGAGGAAGTTGTTTGAAATATAAAGATTATTACGAAATCTTGGGCGTGAAAAAAGACGCCGAAGAAAAGGAGATTAAGAGTGCCTATAGAAAACTCGCTAAAAAATATCATCCTGATTTAAATAAAGGTGATGATGCAGCGAGCGAAAAATTCAAGGAAATTTCCGAAGCATATGAAGTCCTCTCTGATAAAGACAAAAGAAAAAAATATGATACTTTTGGTTCTAATTATGATTTTAGTGCAGGATACGACTTTGATCCTTCTCAGTACGGTTATACTTACTCGACAGGAGGAAGCGGCACAGATTTTTCTGACTTTTTTGAAACTATATTTGGTTCTTCGAGAAGGGGAGGCGGAGGATTTAATATTGATGATATCTTCGGTGGTTTTTCTGGAACAGGTGGCAGAACAAAGTCACGTCAAAATAAAAGTAAATTTGAATCCGAGCTTACAATTTCTATTAAAGAAGCCTATTCGGGTACAGAGAAAAATGTCAGTTTAAGTTATGGAAGCGAAGTTTTTGATATCGATGTAAAAATACCTAGTGGCATCACTCGTGGTAAGAAGATAAGAGTTAAAGGTCAAAAATATGGATTACCTGGAGATATTATGTTTAAGATTAATATTAGAGATGAAAAAAATATGACTCTTGACGGACTCGATATTGAAATTACTGAAAATATCTATCCTTGGACTGCGGTACTTGGTGGCACAAAAACTGTGGATGCTCTTGATGGCAAGTTAAAGCTTAAAATTCCACAAAATTTTGTTGGTGGCAACAAGATGAGACTTGCTTCAAGAGGTTTTAAAGATTTGAAAAATAATGTGGGTGATTTATATATTAAATTTAATATTGTAAATCCTACTAAATTAAGCGAAAAACAAATTGAACTTTATAAGGAGCTTGAAAGCTCAAATTAAAGAGGTGTTAATATGAATTTTGAAAAATTTACTCAAAAATCACTAGAGGCAGTGCAAGGTGCATATAATGCTGCCAAAGAGTACGGTAACCCAGAGGTTAAAGAAATCCACATAAATTATGCACTTTTAAATGACAACGAAGGGCTTATACCAAGGGTTTTAACCTATATGGATAAAAATCCAGAGATGATTAAAGCTGATGTATTAAAAGTTATTGAAAGACTACCTAAACAATCTGGCTCACAAGTATATGCTGACGAGTCTTATAGGAAAGTTTTTCAAAAAGCTGAAGAATTTAAAGAAAAACTTGGTGATGATTATCTTTCTGTTGAACATATATATTTAGGTATCATCTCAACTAAAGGAACAGATTCATCATCAGTATTTAATAGATTTAATATAGATATGGATTCTTTTTTAGCTGCATTGCAAAAAATACGTGGGAATCAACATGTAACAACAGATAATCCAGAAGGAACATATGATGCACTTAAAAAATATGGCGAAGATTTAACAGAACTAGCCAGAGATGGTAAACTCGATCCTGTAATTGGTCGTGACGAAGAAGTGCGAAATGTAATCAGGATTTTGTCAAGAAGAACTAAAAACAATCCAGTGCTTATAGGACCTCCTGGGGTTGGTAAAACTGCAATCGCTGGTGGACTTGCACAGAGAATTGTTTCTGAGGATGTGCCTGAAGGTCTTAAAAATAAAACTGTATTCTCCCTTGATATGGGTGCTTTAGTTGCTGGTGCTAAATACAGAGGCGAATTTGAAGAGAGACTAAAAGCGGTTTTAAATGAAATCAAAAAATCAGAAGGCGACATTATACTATTTATAGATGAAATTCACAATATAGTTGGTGCAGGCAAGACCGATGGAGCAATGGATGCTTCAAACTTATTAAAACCCATGCTTGCTCGTGGCGAGCTTCATGCTATTGGTGCAACAACTTTAGATGAATATAGAAAGTATATCGAAAAAGACCCTGCATTAGAAAGAAGATTTCAAAAAGTGTTAGTAAATGAACCAACTGTAGAGGATACTATAGCAATTCTTCGTGGACTAAAAGGTAAATACGAAATTTATCACGGAATTAGAATTTCTGACTCTGCAGTAATTGCGGCGGCCACTCTTTCTGATAGATATATATCTGATAGATTTTTGCCAGATAAAGCAATCGACTTGATGGATGAAAGCTGTGCTATGCTTAGAACAGAAATTGATTCTATGCCTACTGAAATTGACGAAGTAAGAAGAAAAATTTTGCAACTTGAAATTGAAAATGAAGCACTAAAAAAAGAAACTGATAAAGCAAGTAAAGATAGACTTGAAAAACTAGGTCAAGAATTATCTGAAGAAAAAGCCGAATTTGATAGATTAAAATCAAAATGGGAAACTGAAAAAAAGGGTCTAGACTCTTTAAAAGACATCAAAGAGCAAATTGAAGATGTAAATCATCAAATAGAAGAAGCTGAAAGAAATTATAATCTTGAAAAACTTTCTGAACTTAAATATGGAATTCTTCCTAAATTGCAAGAAGAACTGGCAGCGAAGGAAGCAGGTGTAAAAGATGAGTCTTCAATGGTCAAAGAAGAAGTTACTGAAGATGAAATTGCTCATGTAGTAAGTCGCTGGACTGGAATACCAGTTGAAAAGTTAAATGAAAGTGAAAGAGATAAACTTTTAAGTCTTGAAGACATTCTCCACAAGAGAGTTATAGGGCAAGATGAAGCTATAGAAGTAGTTTCGGATGCAGTAATAAGGGCCAGAGCTGGACTTAAGGATAAAAACAAACCGATAGGTTCATTTATATTTTTGGGGCCAACAGGAGTTGGTAAAACTGAAACTGCAAAGGCTCTTACTGAAGCACTTTTCGATGATGAGAGAAATATGATAAGAATTGATATGTCCGAGTATATGGAAAAACACTCTGTTTCAAGACTTGTAGGTTCTCCTCCAGGATATGTAGGTTATGATGAAGGCGGTCAGTTGACAGAAGCAGTTAGAAGAAAGCCTTACAGTGTAATATTATTTGATGAAATCGAAAAGGCTCATGGAGATGTATTTAATATTTTACTTCAAGTTCTTGATGATGGTCGTTTGACGGACAATCAAGGTAGGACAGTTGATTTTAAAAATACAGTTATTATTATGACTTCAAATATTGGTTCGCATTATTTGATAGATGGCATCAATGAAAATGGTGATATACTTGAATCTGCACGTGAAGCAGTGCTTGCAGATTTAAGATCAAAGTTCAGACCAGAATTTTTAAATAGAGTTGATGAGACAGTTCTATTTAAACCACTTGGCAAAAAAGAAATCTATGAAATTATCAAACAAAGTGTCAAAGAAGTTGAAGAAAAGCTTCAAGATAGAAATATTAAAATTGAGATTACAGAATCTGCACTAGACTTTATACTTCAATCTTCATTTAATGCACAATATGGAGCAAGACCTGTAAAAAGATTTATTGGTCACAGTTTAGAAACAGACCTTTCTAAAATGATAATAAAAGGGAATATTGTAGATGATGATGTTATAGAGGTTGACGCTATAGCAGGTGCTTTGACTGTTTCCAAAAAATAAATTATTTATTTTAGTTTAATCTAATAAATAAGTATTGACTTATCGAGTTAATATATATATATATATATATATTATGAAAATAGGGAAGATAGGATAGATTAAATTTAAAAGTTATAATTTAAAAGGGGGATTTTATGAAACTAATCAATAAAAGTATTATAACAATTAAACTGTCAAAGAAGTTGAAAGAACAAAGAGAAAGATGTATTACACATTGACAAAGATAATGAGGTAGAGGAGATTCTATCTCCTCTATAAATATGCTTTACAAAAATAATTGTTTTATAAAAAAAATTAATAATAAAATTTTTCTTTTTAATCCACATTCTTTTGCTATGATGGAGTACAATACATATGGTCTAAATGAAAATGAATTTATTAATAATCTAACTCCTGGCCAGATAAATGAATTAAAAGAAATGGAAGTTTTTACAAATGATACTACATCCTATGCTTATTCGAGATATTATTCAGATAGGATTAAATATAACAGAATTTTATCAATCTATGATATTTACAGTTTCAACTGTAATTTAAATTGTACATATTGTTTTGAAAATGGTATTGAATCAAGTCAAAGTAAAAATTATATGGAAAGGTTATTATTCTATAAAGACTTTATAAATTTGTATTATGATGATTTTGATGTGCTTGATTTTGTATTATTTGGAGGTGAACCATTATTAAATATTAATTATATCAAACAAATTTCTGAGTATTTAACTGATACTTTTTTTGATAAAGTTATTGATTTTTCTATTACAACGAATGGAACACTAATTGATAAACAAGTAACAGATTACATTAATGAATACAATGTATCAGAAGTAAGAATTACCTTAGATGGACCTGAAGAAATACATAACCATCGAAGACCGATGCATTTGAAATCTTCATTTAAAAAAACAATTGAAGGGTTAAGAACGTTGTGTTCGGATACTTCTGCGGATATAGTTATAAACACTATTATAGATGAGGACAATAAAAATTTTTACCAAGATTTGTTTAAATATTTGAAGAATAATTTTTATGATTATTTTTATAAAATTAGCTTTAATGTAGGAAAAGTATGTAAACCTATTAATTCTAAAAAATCTTTTGGGTTAATTAATAATGAATTTAATGTAAGTGAATATTATAGTATTATGGAATATATTTTAAAAAATGGGGGTACAATTACATCTCCATTTTACTCCTGCCAATGCTTAAATTCTACTGAGAAATCTTTTATTATTTCATCTGACATTTCTATATATAAATGTGTTAGTGCTGTAGGCAATAATAAATTTTTGTTATCGACATTTCAAGATTTTAAAAAAGATCCTAATTTGTTTTTTAAAAAAAATATTAAAATTATAGAAAATTCCCATAGAGAAAATTGTTTTTCGTGTAAATATTTAACAATGTGTAATGGGGGATGTAAATATGATAATTATTTCAATAGCAAAGACATTTGTCGGGAATATTTATTATCTCAAGAAATACACGGATTAATTAATATTTTACAGCAAGGGAGTATTTTAAAGGATGGAAAAATTAAAAAAAGATATTAGTATATAATATCTTAAATTTGGTATAAAAGAGTTTATAATTTCAAATATTATAGCACTATTAACAGTGGTCTTTAAGACGTTTTATCCATATTTAATCAGTTACTCTATTGATAATTTTAATTCTTTGACTATGAATAAAGTATTTATTATATGTATTGTCTTAGTTATTAGCGTTATACTAATGGATCTTACATATTATTTTAATAAGATAGTAAAGGCAAAATTCAAAAAAATCATTTGTTCAAACATTAGGCGTGATGCTTTTTTGGGATTTTTAAAAAAGATTATTCACCCAATAAAAAAGATGAAGATAAAGAAACGTCTTTCTTAGTAAATGATGTCAATGAAATCTATAGAGCATATTATGAAAATTTGATTTATTTTGTTAATAGTATTGTGATGCTAATAATAAGTACTTTTATTTTAATTAGTATTTCAGTAAGAATGGCTATAGTTATCATGGGTAGCTTAATTTTAGTATTTATGATTCCAAGATATGTAGGAAAAAACTTAAAATTTTATAATAAAGACTTATCTATAAAAAGAGGTAAGTACTTATCAACAAGTGACCAACTTTTTTGTGCGGCAGAATTAATTAATTATAGAGATAATAAAAATATAGAAAATATTTATTTTAAGTCTTTAGAAAATATGCAAGAGTCAAATTATAATTTGGATAAGTACCAGTCTCTGATTCAAATTGTATCGGGATCTTCTTTATACATTCAAATGCTTTTGGCTTTTATTTTTGGATTAATATTTTCATATAAAGGAATAATTACAATTGGAGAATTTGCAGCTGCACAATTATATTGCGAATATATTGCTCAGTACAGTATGAACCTCGTTGACGAATTATTAGAAATAAGAGGAGCAAGGGTATATTTTGATAAATTAGAAGAGATTCAATTAAATTTATTTAATAGTAAGGTTAGAAAGAAATTTAGAGTTAATTCGAATATTATTGAAATTAAACATTTAATATACTCAATAGATAAAAAACCTTTATTTAATGGTTTAAATCTAAAAGTTAAAAAGAATTTAAAATATATTTTGAAAGGCAAAAATGGTTCGGGTAAGAGTACCTTATTTAAAATAATTATAGGTCTTATTAATAGATATGAAGGGAGTGTGGAGCTATCTACTGATAAAATAAAATATATTCCTCAAGAAAAATATTTATTCAATGGAACGGTTCTAGAAAATATCACATTATTTGATGATAATATTAAACCAAGTGATATTTATTCAATAAATAATTTAAAAGAGATTTTTGATTTTAAATATGATTTAGATCATTATATATCTTATGAAAATAATAATTTATCTGGTGGAGAATCTAGAAAAATTTGCTTAATTAGGACACTTTATAAAGAAGCAGATTTATACCTTTTAGATGAGCCGATGAATGATTTAGATTTAAATATCAGAGTGAAACTTTTAAAATATTTAGAAGAGTTAAATTCCACAATAATAGTAATTGATCACAATATTAACCAAAGTAATTCTGATTTTATAAGTGTTAATTTAGATAATAATAGTTTTTAATAGTTTTAAATATTATTCAAATAAGTCTGAAAATATTGTAATTAATATTATGATATTTTCAGATTTTTTTATTTTATAATTGTTAAGAAAATATTACACAAATGTTAAGATTGATTAATTCCTATAAATTTTCACGTTATTTTCACAAAAGGAGGGTACTATACATAATAATTAGCTAAGTAGTTGGCTAATGTGAGTTTTGAGTTTAATGATGAACTTAGTTTTAGGAGGAGTATAAATTATGAAACTATATTCGAAAAAATATTTAGCGATGATGCTAGCAGGAGTGTTGGCAACTTCAACTCCAGTGGCAACTTTTGCTAATGCAAATGATGAAGAAAGTGCAGTAACTGCAACAGAATCACCGTCAGACCAATCAACAACATCTAATACAACCAATGCGACTGATACTGACTCTCAAACTACAAATAGTTCAGAAAATAAAGATTCTAATAGTAATGCAGTCAGTACTCAAACCAATGATACTTGGGAAGCACCTTCAAGTACTATTGAAGTAAGTGAAGGCAGAAGACCAAGTGATTATCTAAATCTTCCAGATGGAGCTAAAATAATTTATGGTGATGAGAGATTTGATAGAGAATCTGGAACAAGAAGAATTACAGTTGAATTTGCAGATAAATCTACTAAAACTTATTCTATATACTTTAAGACAGAAGGTTGGAATACTTCAAAAAGTGACTTGAGAATAAGAAATCTAAAATATGACGGCAGAAATGTATCAGGTACAACTGAACCTAATGCAACTATTTATCTTGATGATGGAAGAGACACTAAAAGGCTGGGAACATCAAGAAGTAATGGAGAATTTTCTTTTGACGTTCGTCTATATACTGACAAAATAGCATATGTTTATGCTGAAAAAGATGGAGTAAAAGGTGAGAGTCAAAGAATTGATGTAAGTGATAAAAATGGAAAATCAATTGATGCAACCAACCTTAGACTTTCAGGAGACACACTATCAGGATATGTAAAAAATTATCCTTTTGAAAATATCAAAATTTATCTAGGATCACGCCTTGTAGGTTCAACAAGGACTGACAAAGATGGATATTTCTCAACTAGATTAAATGAAAGAATTTATGACAGAGATTTAGATGATTTAAGTTTTTATGTAGAAAAAGATACAAATGTTGTAAATAAAGACTTAAAAGTAACTGAAGCAAACGAAGGTGAAAAACTGCTTAAAGGTACAACAAAAGGTGGAGAAACAGTAACAGTATTCTCAGCAGATAAAGAGCTTGGTACTATTGATGCAGCAAGAACTGGAGACTTTACTGTATATTTAAATAGAGCTTTAGTTGCAGGTGAAAAACTTACTATTGAATCTAAAGATAAAGATGGCAAGGTATCAAAAATAGATTTTGTAGTTAGAAAAAAAGCATCACAAACACAACTTGGATATATAGTTGGATATCCAGATGGAAGTTTTAAACCAAGTGCCAATGTAACAAGAGCAGAGGCTGCTCAAATGTTTGCTACTCTAATAAATGGAGGAACAAATTTTGGTACAAGCAAAACTACTAAATTTAGTGATGCCAACGATGGATGGTATTCTGAGGCTATAAACTTTGTAGTCAATAAAGGTTTAATTTCTGGTTACTCTGATGGAACATTTAAACCAGATCAAAAGATTACAAGAGCGGAGTTTGCTCAAATGATTTCTGGATATATAAAAGATGGAACAACTAAAAACTCAACTTTTGCTGACACAAAAGAACATTGGGCTAAAGATGCCGTAGATAAACTTTATGGGAATAAAAATATTAAAGGTTATCCAGACGGAAGTTTCAAACCAAATTCAAATATAACAAGAGCAGAATCAGTTACAATATTAAACTCTGTGTTTAATAGAGTGACAACAAAAGATTCTCTAAACAATGTCAATATAAGTGGACTAAAAACATTTAACGATGTAGATGACAGTCACTGGGCATATTATAATATTCTAGATGCATCAAATACTCACAAGAGTGAAAAAGCACCCGGAAACTCTGATGTTGACATTTGGAAATGAGTAAAAAATTAATAAAAAATCAAAAAGACTGACTTCATTTTGAAGTCGGTCTTTTGCATTGTAGATTATAAAACTATTTTTTTATAATGGTGAGTATAAGAAATAATAAATATAATTGTAAAAAATAGTTTACATAATAATTAACTGGTGATATATTGTTTTTGGAGGTGAAATTATGAATTTAAAAAATAAAATTATGAAGTTTAGTACAGTTTTAGCATTGGCAGTTACTCTATCAAGTCCAATGTCTGCACTTGCTGCAGGACCTAAGGTAAAGTATACACAGCCAGGAGTTACTGTGCAAAGTGATGCTGCTTTTGTCAGATATGTTTCTATAGATGACATCAAAAATTCGCTAAAAGATGTAGGACCCATCAATGTAAGTTTTGATATTGACGATACTCTACTTTTTTCTAGTCAGTATTTTCAATACGGAAAGACTGTGCTGACACCAGGAAAATTTGATTTTCTAAAAGATCAAAAATTTTGGGATTATGTAGCACTAGAAGGAGATGCACATTCTATACCTAAAGTTTCTACAAAAGAACTAATAAAAATGCATATGGAAAGAGGAGATAATATCTTCTTTATAACAGGTAGAACTAGAGGTAGTATGTATAGCGAAGGATATTTAGACAAGACTTCTGAAAATCTAAAGAATTATTTCAATATGGAAAAAGTAAATCCAATTGATTACACTGCAGATACTCCAAGAGATGGTTTTAAATATGATAAATCTTATTATATTAAAAAACACAATGTATCAATACATTATGGAGATAGTGACGATGATGTATTGGCAGCAAAAGAAGTTGGTATAAGACCAATAAGAATTTTCAGAGCACCTAATTCTACAAATATGCCATTACCACAAGCAGGTGGATATGGAGAAGAAGTGTTGAGAAATTCAGCATTTTAATTTATTTCAAATAATTATTTATAATGAAGCCGGAGAAAGTTAATTCTCTGGCATTTTTGTATAAATAAATAAAAGTCTTTTCTTACGCTTCTTTACTATTTTTCTATTTTACCATTACAAATTCTCTCCACCACATGCAGCTCCTTCGACTTCAGAAATCTTGGCAGATTTCTTTCGCTCAGGATGACATGGGAGGGGAAATATTCTCTCCATCACATGCAAGACTCTTTATGCGTTCGTTTGCACTCACTTAGTCGAGATGACAGTTGAAAACACTTAAAATCCCCCCAACTGTCATTTCGAGTGAAAGAAAATTCTTACGAATTTTCTGTAATCGAGGAATCTGCCTCTTTAGGAGTAATTCTGTATAAATAAATAGGAATTTTTTTAAAAATAAAAAAAGTCGCAAAACTAAAGTCTTGCAACTAAACTATTAATATTTTGAATATCCTAAACTCTTTGAAAATTCAACCCCACAATTCTTAACTGCTTGCACATATTTTGACTCTGAATATCTATCCACTCTGTCTTTAGGAACAACGATACCCACCGCACCAACTAATTCATTCTTAAAATTAAATACTGGTGCACCCATTCCTATAGCTTCAGTTATATATTCTGAATCTGATATTGAAAAGCGATTTTGGCGAATTTCCCTCAAATCCTCTTTTAATTTTTCCTTATCTACATCACCTTCTAAATAATCTTCTAGATTTTTACTTAAATAATAATCTATATAGTCATCGCTTTGGAATGCAAGTATCGCTTTTCGAATTGCTCCTTTGTGCAAATCTATTTCAAGACCAAAGTTTTCTACAATTTTTAATGAGTGATTGCCTTCTGCTTTAGATATTACTAATCCTTTATCTCCAGATTTTATTATAAGGAAAGAATCTTCGCTTGTTTTATCTGATAAGTTTTTAAGTACATCTTTAGAAATTGATTGTGGATCAATATATGATGATGCCTTTATGCCTAGGGGAATGAGTCCTGCCCCTAGTGAATATAAATGTGTTCTGTCGTCTTTTTCTGCATATCCAACTTCAATTAATGTTGATAAAATTCTGTGTGCAGTGCTAGGGGGTATATCGACAATTTCAGAAATTTCTGCAATTGTCAATTCATGCTCACTCTCTTTTAATGCTTCTAGAACATTTGCTGCTTTAATTAAACTTCGAATCATTGTTTCACCTTCTGAGAAAAGTATACCATAAAGTGGAAAGTATTTCACTTAAAGAAATTATGATATTTTTATTATTATAATATCATTTATTGTATCAAATTATGCTGCTTTTGGGAAATAACTGTTAATTTCTAGAAAATGGGTATAGTGGTAAATAGGGGAGTATTAATTTTTAAATATTTATTAAATTTTTATGGAATGTATTTATTAAATCTATAGTGATAAAATTTCTCTAAATATAAATACTGTAAATTCAAGATATACTAATATATTGGTAAAAACTTATATTTAAATTTTAAATATATTTTTTGTAATTTCACCATATAAAATGTGATAAGAAGGTGAAATTTTTTGTGAGCTTGATAATTACTTGATTATACATAAAAAAGTAATATAATAATTAATGCACAAGGAATTTTTTATAAAGGTGGGGATGTATTTGAAAGATGGTATTGATAGTATATTGGCAATAGATAAAAAAACCAAAGAACTTGTCGAACAAACTGATAGACAAATTGAAAAAATTAGGTCAGATTTGAGAGAGAAGTTAACTGATATGGAAAATGAGTCTATTGAACATGCAAAAAAAATAGGTCAAGAGAAATCTCAAGCTGTTATTGACGAATTTAATGAAAAAGTTAGTAATTTAAGGAAACAGAATGAAAATAAACTAAAAGGCATTGAACAGTTTTACAAAAACCACGAGGCTGAACTCCTTGATGAAGCTTTCGAGCTATTGGTAGGTAAAAATGCAAGGTAATTTAATCGCTTTAAATGCTAAACTGCCGAAAGTTTATTCGAACTTTTTGGATTACAATGATTTCTATAATTTGTCTAAGATGAATACTTTGAAAGAAAATTTATCCTATTTAAAAGAGAATAAATTTCAAGATTTAGATATTTTATCAGATATTTACGAAGCTGAGAGCTACTTGCTTGAGTATCAAATTAGGGAAGTTAAAAGAATGGAACATTTTTTGTCTTCTAAGTACAGAGATTTTTTAAAGGGTTATTTATTGGAAAGTGAAATTAGAAATATAAAGTATATTTTGCGAGCCATAAAAATAGGTAAAACTCCAACTGTTGAAAATCTTGTGATTAAAGGTAAAGCTATTGATTTTAAGAATAATTCGTTAAGTGAATTTGTGAACAATTTACGAGGTAGTGACTATTATGATATTTTGAAAAACTATATTTCTGATGATGATTCTACTTTATTTTATATGGAGATGAATTTGGATAAATATTACTATCAAAAGTTAGTTGATATTTCTAAATCTTTTTCTAAAATTGATAGAGAAGAATTTTTGGATACATTTGGTATAAAAATTGATATTCTTAATATTATTTGGATTTATAGAGCAAAGAAATATTTTAATCTTTTACCAGAAGAAATATTTAATTTCACCATTTTTGGTGGAAGTTATAATTCTGAGAAGCTTTTGAGTCTTACTTATTTAAGGGAAGATGATTTTGTATCTGAAATTAATAAGACTAAATATTCTTTTTTATTTGAAGGCAAAAATGGGTCTGATATGTTTAAACGTGCTGAAAGGTTTGAAATATTAAATGCTAAAAAAGTATTTGCTAAATCAAGAGGTATAGGAAAATTAATGGCATTTTTAATTTTATTAGAAAAAGAGATAAAAGATGTTGAAATATTGCTTGAGAGTACTAGATTTAATTTGTCATCTAGCGATAAATTAAGTCACTTAATAAATAGTGCAAAGGGAAGTGAACAACTTGGCTATTGAGAAAATGAAACTTGTCAATATAATGGGTCGTCTAGAGGATATGGACTCTGTTATACTTGATATTTTAAATATGGGTGTGATGCAATTTATCTCGTCCGAGGTTACTATAAAGAATAATGAGTTTGTCTTTAGTCTTGATAAAGAAGAAAATGTTGAGAGAAATATTGAGCTCAACTATATTGCTCCATTCAAAGAAGATGAAGAGCATTTTCAAGAAGTAAAAAAAGCCGAAGAAATTATGAAATTCTTCGACATTAAAAAAATTGATGATAAGTATTTTAAAAATATTAATTTAAATGAAGATATTAACTCTTTTTATGATACTTTTAAGACCAAAATATCTGAATATTATGAGATGAAGAAAAAAATTAAGCTCATAGAAACACTAAAAGAAAATTATAATTTGTTTAAAAATGTTGATATTGATTTGAGAGATATTTCAGAACTTGAATATTTTAATGCAAGATTTGGATTTTTAGATAAAGATGCTAGATTTAGGCTTAAAAAGAATTATGGCAATATCTTGGCATTAATTTATCATACTGGAACAATAGATGATAGAGAACTTTTCTTGGCAATTTATCCTAAGGAAGTTGAAAAAGATATAGACAGAGTTTTGAAGAGTTTAAACTTCAATGATGTAGATATTTTGGGAGATAATGTAATAGGTACTGCAGAAGATATGTTCGAAAACATGTCCGAAGAGGAAGAAAATTTACGCAGAAGTATTTGGGAATATGATGAGTACAAGCAGAATATTCTAAATTCTCGCAGTGATGAACTCTATCAAACTCTAGCTCATATGTTAGCTTTTGAAGAAATCGAAAATGCAAAAAAATATATGTTGAGGTCAAATCACTATTTTTACGCTTCTGGATGGGTTGGAGAAAGAGACATAAAAACTCTTGAAAATAAGCTTTCTAAATATGAAAAGCTTGATATAGATTCTAGAGATGCTGACGAAGACAAGAGGTCTACGCCAACAAAGCTTAAAAATTCAAATTTTTTTAAGCCATTTGAACTATTAATTAATATGTATGGAACTCCCAATTACAATGAGTTTGATCCAACAGTACTTTTTGGAATAACTTATATGATATTATTTGGTTCCATGTTTGGCGATCTTGGACAAGGGGCAATTTTTGCGATTGCCGGAATTTTATTGTCAAAAAAGAAAAACAAAGATTTTGGTGGTCTTCTAATTAGGATGGGATTATCGTCAATGTTTTTTGGACTGATGTATGGATCTGTGTTCGGAAGTGAAGGCCTAATACCAGCTTTATGGTTTAGACCTTTTGAGAATATAAACCAAACTTTAGTTATTGCGATATTTTTTGGTGTTATTTTATCGTCTATTTCTTATATTGTGGGAATTTACAACAATATAAAAAATAAAGAATATGAAGAAGCTTTTTTTGGGAAAGAAGGCTTTTTGGGAGTCTTAATATTTATTTCAATGATAAATATTGGGCTAAATATAATGGGCAGTTCTGCTCCAATAAGTATGAGTATTTCACTTGGAGTATTAGCAATATCTTTGATACTCATGCTATTTAAAAGGCCGATTTTATCTATGGTATTTAAAAAGAAAATTAAAGGAAGTGCTGGGGATTATTATATCGAATCTTCTTTTGGACTTCTAGAGGCTCTTTTATCAACAATGAGTGGCATTATTTCATTTATAAGAGTTGGGGCATTTGCGATAAACCACGTAGGACTTTTCTTGGCATTTAAGACTTTGGGTGAAATGTTGGGTTCTACTGGTGGCAATATAATTGTTTTGATTATAGGAAATATTATAATTATTGGACTTGAAGGTTTAATTGTGTTTATTCAATCACTTAGACTTGAATATTATGAAATGTTTAGCAAGTATTATTCTGGTGATGGAAACTTATTTGAAGCTGATAGTATTTATTAGGAGGAATTGAGATGGAGAAAATTATTATTTTTGCGATTTTAACAGTATTTTCGATGATAGTTACAGGTTTTTATTTTATTTATAAAGGTACAGATAAAAATAGAAAATTTGCTCGTGCTTTGATGAAACTTAATTTATTTATATTTGCACCGACTTTTGTTTTTGGATTAATTACTCTAGTGCCTCAAATGGCAAATGCAGCGGGAAGTGCTACTAGTGGGAACGGACTTGGTTTTTTAGCAGCTGGTCTTTCAACAGGTCTTGCTTCTCTTGGTGCAGGTGTGGCCGTTTCTAATGTTGGTTCTGCAGCTATTGGTGCAGTATCTGAAGATCCTAATATTTTAGGTAAATCCATGATATATTTAGGTCTTGCTGAAGGTATTGCTATTTATGGTTTAATTATCTCAATTATGATTTTAGGTAGATTATAATGAAGTCAATTCTTTTGACAAAAGATAGTGACATAATAAATGGACTTAGGCTTGCAGGAGTTGAGGGTGTATATTGTAAAGATAGAAAAGAGCTTTTGAAGAATTTTGATAAATATAAAAGAGATTCTCAAATTGGCATTATTATCTTAACTGCGTCTTCTTTTGAAAAAATAAAAGATGAAGTTATAGAAGTTAAATTAAACCAAAAAACTCCTCTAGTTGTCACTATTCCTGAACTAGGGGGAAAGATGGAAGATGACTTTATATTGAAATATGTAAAAGAATCTGTTGGGATTAAGGCAATCTAGGTGATTAAATGATTTTACTTGAAAATAAAATATCTATTTTTAACAAAATTGTCTTTTTAAAGAAAAAAGAAGAATGTGACGCACTCATTGAAGAAGAACAAGAAAAGGCAGAAAAAATTCTTCAAGATAAAATTAAAGTTTTAGAAAATGATAGAGAAAATTATATTAAAAGAAGAGTTGCATTAGCTGAAAAACAAGGATATGAACAGATAGCTAAAGCAAATGAAGAAAAGAGAGTTTTGGCTCTTCAAGAAGATGAGAAACTACTCGACAAACTTTTGACATCTCTTCTAAAAAAATTAGAAGACTTCACTAAAACTGATGAATATGTAAATCTTGAGAAAAATAGTTTTGAACAGATATTAGATGAAATTGAAGAAGAAACGATATATTTATTTATAAAAAATGATGAAAATCCAAGACTTGTAGAAGCATTACAAAATGTGGCAGATGAAAAAAAGGTAGAGCTCATCGTAGGTGAATTATATGATTATCACATAGGAGGCTTTATAATATCTGATATTAACAGAAATTATAATATTGACCTATCTCTTAAAAATCGTGTCGAAGATATGAAATATGAAATAGGGGCAATGCTTCACAATAAGTTGAGAGAGACAGGTGATATTAATGGCTAATACAAGTATAAAATCAGTAGATGGACCTGTTGTAATTGGCAAGAATATGTCTGATTTAAAAATTAGAGAAATGGTACTTGTTGGAGAGAAAAAGCTCATTGGAGAGGTTATATCTATAGATGGTGATTTAGGTACTATTCAAGTTTATGAAGAGACCGAGGGATTAAAAAGAGATGAAGAAATAATACCTACAGGAGCACCACTTTCCGTAAAACTTGGGCCAGGAATGATTGCTAATATTTTTGATGGTATACAAAGACCTCTTGAGAAAATCAAAGAAACTCACGGTTCTTTTATGCCGGAAGGTATAGGACTTATATCTTTGGATGAAGAAAAACTTTGGGATGTTACATTTACAGTAAAAGTTGGAGATAAACTAAATGCTGGCGAAATTTTTGGTACTGTTCCTGAAACGCCAGTCATCACTCACAAGCTAATAGTTCCACCCGATGTCAATGGTGAAGTAATTGAAAAAGTTGATGATGGTAAATATAATATTGAAACTGTGCTCTTAAAATTGAGGGATGAAAATGGAAAGATTAATGAACTAAAAATGTATCATAATTGGCCTGTTAGAATTCCAAGGCCTGTAAATGAAAGATTGCCAATTGATAGACTACTTGTAACGGGACAAAGGGTGTTTGACGTATTTTTTCCAATAGCTAAAGGTGGAACAACGGCTATACCAGGAGGATTTGGTACAGGAAAAACAATGACTCAACATCAAATTGCTAAATACTGTGATGCAGATATCATAATATATATTGGTTGTGGAGAACGTGGCAATGAGATGACAGAAGTTTTGGAAGATTTTCCTAAACTTATTGACCCAAACACAGGCAAGCCGCTTATGGATAGGACAATTTTGATTGCAAACACATCTAATATGCCAGTAGCAGCTCGTGAAGCATCCATTTATACTGGTGTCACTATGGCTGAATACTTTAGAGACATGGGCTATGACGTGGCATTAATGGGAGATTCAACATCTAGATGGGCAGAAGCTTTAAGAGAAATTTCAGGACGTTTGGAAGAAATGCCTGCTGAAGAAGGTTATCCTGCATATTTACCTTCTAGAATTGCTGGATTTTATGAAAGAGCTGGTTATGTTAAATCACTATCTGGGGAAGAAGGATCTGTAACTTTAATTGGGGCTGTATCGCCAGCTGGAGGAGATTTTTCTGAACCGGTTACAGAAAATACAAAACGATTTGTCAATGTATTTTTAGCACTTGACAAAGAACTAGCGTATTCTAGGCACTATCCTGCTATAAATTGGATAAATTCATATTCAGGTTATATACCACTTTTAAAAAACTATTACGATATGCGACTTGATGGAGATTTGCCGGCATTGAGAAGTAAATATTTAGATTTACTACATCAGGAATCAAAACTAAACGAGATTGTGATGCTAGTTGGTGAAGATGTGTTACCTGACCATGAAAGATTGATTTTGGAAATATGTAGAGTTATAAAAGTAGGATTCTTGCAACAAAATGCTTTTAATGAAATAGATACTTTTGTACCATTAGAAAAACAATTCGAAATGTTAAAAACAATAGATCATTTATATGAAAGAGGAAAAGAAGCATTAAAATTAAAAATTCCAATTTCAAAAATAAGAAATAATGAATTATATGCCAAAGTAATCAATATGAAATACAATATCGAAAACGACAACATGAAAAAATTTGTAAGTTTGAATAACGAAATCAATGATTTTTATATTCATTTAATTTCAAGTTATGAGGATTGAGGTGCTTTATGAAAAAAGAATATTTGACATTAGATAGAATCGAAGGCTCACTCATTGAACTTTCAAATCTTCATAAAGTGAGTTTTGGAGAAGTTGTAAAAATAAAATCAAATGACGAAAAACAAGAAGAGCTTGGTCAAGTAATAAAAATTGACGAAGATAAAGCAGTAGTTCAAGTCTTTGGAAATAATTTAGGTGTGTCAACTAGAAATAGAAAAGTCGAATTTTCAGCACATCCTTTCGAGATTCCTCTTTCAAAAGATATACTAGGAAGAGTTTTTAATGGGACAGGAAGTCCCATAGACAAAGGTGGAGCTATTTATTCTAAAGAAGTTTATAATGTAAATGGAAGACCTATTAATCCAGCCTCTAGAGAGTATCCGAGAAATTTTATACAAACTGGAATATCATCAATTGATGCATTGATGACATTAATTAGAGGCCAAAAACTTCCGATTTTTTCTGGTTCTGGATTGCCTCATAATGAAGTAGCCGCTCAAATAGTAAGACAAGCCAAAATTTCCGATACAAATGGAGATAACTTTGCAATAGTATTTGCAGCAATTGGTGTAAAACATGACGAAGCAGACTTCTTTAGGGAATCATTTAAAAATTCTGGTGTAATTGACAAAGTTGCCATGTATATTAATTTTGCCGATGACCCAATCATGGAAAGGTTAATTGCACCTAAATGTGCACTCACGGCTGCAGAATATTTAGCATATCATGAAAACAAACATGTGCTAGTAATAATGACTGATATCACAGCATATGCCGAAGCACTGCGTGAAGTATCATCTTCTAGAGAAGAAGTGCCATCAAGAAAGGGATACCCCGGACATTTATATTCTGATTTAGCAGCACTTTATGAAAGAGCAGGTATGATTAAAGGAATAGATGGATCTGTTACATTAATTCCTATTTTGACAATGCCAAATGACGATATAACTCACCCCATACCAGACTTAACAGGCTATATAACTGAAGGGCAAATAGTAGTATCACGTGATTTATCATCAAAAGGAGTTTATCCGCCAATTGATGTCCTGCCTTCACTATCAAGACTCATGAAAGATGGAATTGGAGAAGGATATACAAGAGAAGATCATCCAGACTTATCATCGCAGCTATTTGCATCTTATTCCAAAGTTCAAGAAACTAGAGCCTTGGCACAGATAATAGGTGAAGATGACATCTCTGATGATGACAAATTATTACTTCAATTTGGCGAAGAATTTGAGAAAAAGTTTTTGACTCAAGAACAAAATGAAAACAGAAGTATAGAAGATACACTTAATTTAGGTTGGGAATTGCTTAAAATTTTACCAAGCACAATGATTGATAGAATTGATCCAAAATTAAAACAAAAATATTTAGGTGAAGAATAATGGCTAAAAAAGTTATTCCTACAAAAGCAAATCTAATAGCATCTAAAAATGCCCTTGAACTTGCAGAAAAAGGATATGATTTATTAGACAAAAAAAGAACAGTCCTAATAAAAGAAATGATGGATTTAAACAAAAATGCCAAGAATTTACAAGATGAAATTGAAGACAAATTTCAAGAATCTTATAAAAGTCTTGTAGAAGCGACAATATCTATGGGTGCAATTTCAGTAAGAGAAATTTCTGAGTCGAAAGCAAAAGAAGAAGATTATAAAATATTATCACGTTCAGTAATGGGACTAGAGCTTCCTGAAATCAAATATAAAGAAAGAAAACCTATTGTAGATTATTCACTGCATAAATCTAACTCGGACTTTGACAGGGCAAATATTAATATGGAAGAAATACTTCCCTTGATTTATAAATTAGCAGAAATAGAAACATCAGTATTTAGATTAGCCAATGAAATAAAAAAAACATCTAAGAGAGCAAATGCTCTGGATAAAATACAAATACCAAAACATAAAAGAATAATACGTGAAATTGATGATATATTGGCAGAAAAAGAAAGAGAAGATTTCTTCAGGCTTAAAAAAGTAAAGAGCAAAAAGAAGAAAAAGGAAGAACAAGTTTAAATGTAAATAAAAGGGTGATGTTGCAGAATAGATGATTCTACTCTGCAACATCATTTTTTTATTTATAAAATGTGGTTTATTGAAAGACTATAAAGAAATTGGGCCTAAATAAAAAGCAAATCTCGTCAAATGTCATTTTGAGTAAGTGTAGTGAGTCGAAGAATCTACCTGTGAAAGAGTAGTTCTGTAGGAATAAATAGATAATTCTTCTGATATGTTCTATTACTTAAATTCATTTAATTTAGAAATTTTATAAAAAATATTAAAAAATTTCCAAAAATATTTTTAAATTCATTCATATATATTTAACTATATAGGAATCTCTGATATCACGTTAAAGTCCCAAGTTATCGTTTAAAATTATACTTTTTATTTTTTATTATTGATAAAGTGCTATATACATGAAAATAATTTCATGATTTTATCGGTTATTGAGCGTTTCTGATGTACTACTCTCTTTTAATTTTATCTATGTTTTGATATAATCAATAGAAATAAATGTTTCGTGTTTTAAATTTTTTATTTTAAAATTTTATTTTGTAGTAAATGTCACAATTATTATTACAAATGTTTTCACGAGACAAAGATAGGAGGATTTATTTTGAAAAAAAGAACACTTATTATCATGGCTTTAGTGCTTTCTTTTGTACTAACAGCTTGTGGTGGTAAAGGGAGCGGCGCTGATGATACTTTAACTATTGCTATGGTATCTGATGCTGTTTCTCTTGACCCTACTCAAACTAACGATACTTATTCAAGTAACGTAAGTTTCCAAATTTACGAAGGTCTTATAACTCACGATAACAATAACGAAATTGTGCCTGTTCTTGCTGAAAGTTATGAACAAGTTGATGATGTTACTTATCGTTTTAAAATCAGAGAAGGTGTAAAGTTTCACAATGGAGAAGAACTTACTCCTGAAGATGTTGTATTTTCATTAAAAAGATGTATTGATTCTCCAAACATCAAACACTTATTTAATGTCATTGATAAAGATTCTGTAAAAGTGGTTGACGGCAATTCTGTTGAATTTAAACTTCTTGCTCCATACACTCCAATTTTACACAACCTTTGTCACCCTGGAGCTTTCATTCAAAATGAAAAAGCTGTTACTGAAGGTGGAAGTGACTATCAAATGAATCCAGTTGGAACTGGTCCATATAAATTCGTTTCTTGGGCAAAAGCTGACAATATCAAGCTTGAAAAGAACGAAGATTATTGGGGCGAACCTGGTAATATGAATACTATTATTTTCAGAATTATACCTGAAGGTACTAATAGGACAATCGAACTTGAAAGTGGTGGAGTTGATATAGCTTATGATATTATTCCAACAGATTTAAAGAAGATTGATGAAAATGATGAGTTGCAATTATTTAGAGACTTCTCTTTAGGAACTCACTATATTGGTATAAATGTTTCTAAAGAACCTCTTAACAATTTAAAAGTTAGACAAGCAATTAGATATGGTATTGATTTAGATCAAATTATCCAGGCTGTATGGATGGGCGTGGGTGAAACTGCAACAGGACCTATGCCAAGTACAATTAATTATGGTATTCCTGAGGCTTTCCCACTTCCTGCAAGGGATGTTGAAAAGGCAAAAGCTCTTCTAGCTGAAGCAGGATATCCTGATGGAATTGAAATTTCAATGGCTACTTCTGACAAAAAGGAAAGAATTGATATTGCAACTGCAATGAAAGAACAACTTGCTGAATGTAATATTACAATGAACATTGAAGTTCTTGAATGGTCTGCTTATTTGAAAAAACTTGAAAGTGCTAATTCTGATTTATTCCAATTAGGTTGGACAGCAGATGCCCCAGATGCAGATGGTATGTTATATCCAAACTTCCATTCTTCACAAGTTGGACCTGGCGGCAACTATACTTTTGTTGAAAATCCTGAACTAGATGCTCTACTTGATAAAGCTAGACTTCTACCTGAAGGTGAAGAAAGAAAACAAGCATATGCTGACATCCAAAAAATTATAATGGATGAATGGTATTGGATTCCAAGTTATTATGAAGAAAAACTTGTTGGTGCGAGAGCTGATATATCTGGATTCCCAATGAACGCTATGGGTTGGTATCCATTAAAAGATATAGTTAAAGGCGAAGCTGAAGCAAAATAATTTTTATATGAGCGGTTGTAGGGGGAGTTGCCTTGCAACTGCTTGATATTTTAAAGGTGGTTATATGGCAAAATATGTTTTAAAAAGATTTTTATTTTTAATACCTATCATGCTAGGAGTTAGTTTTATAGTTTTCGGACTATTGTTTCTGACTCCAGGGGATCCTGCAAGAAATGCATTAGGTCCTAATGCATCTGAACAAGCTGTTCAAGAATTGCGAGAAGATATGGGACTAAATGATCCTTTCTTTGTTCAATATGGCAGATATATTAAAAATATAGTTACAAAAGGAGATTTGGGTCAATCTTATATCACTAGAAACCCAGTTGTAAAAGAAATTTTCAGTAGAGCTCCTGCTACTGTAAAGCTTGCATTTTTCTCAATTTTATTGGCGGTGATTATTGGAATACCCATTGGTATCATATCGGCAGTAAAACAATATTCAATTTTTGATAATGTGACAATGGTATTCGCACTTATTGGTTTATCAATGCCAGTTTTTTGGCTTGGTCTGTTACTTATTATGTTCTTTTCAGTTAAACTTGGTTGGTTGCCGTCTTCCGGATTTTCAACTCCGTCACATATGGTGCTTCCTTGTTTGGCATTGGGACTTCAACAAGTGGCTGTTATTACTAGAATGACGAGATCGTCAATGCTTGAAATAATAAGACAAGATTTCATAAATACTGCAAGAGCAAAAGGACAAAGAGAAAAAGTTGTAATTTTACATCATGCACTTAAAAATGCTTTGATACCAGTAATTACTGTTATTGGTCTTTCTTTTGGTCAACTTATGGCTGGTGCATTAATGACAGAAGTTATATTTTCAATTCCTGGAATTGGAAGATTAATGGTTGACTCTATAAAAATGAGAGATACTCCAATGGTACTTGGATGTGTGCTATTCGTGGCTATTACTTTCTCTATAGTTAACTTGATAGTAGACCTTGTTTATACTTTCGTTGATCCAAGAATCAAGACTAAATATGTTTAAGGAGGGATTATGGATATGAAAAGTTTTAATACAAAGGAAAAACCTGAAGTAGAAGAAATCCCTGCTGGAGAGGTAAAAATTACTGACCCAACTTTAAAAGGCGAACATAAAAAAAGAGGTCGTTTTAGAAACGCAAAAGATGTTTGGATTAGAATGAGAAGAAATAAACTTGCTATGGTAGGGCTTGCTATTATTTTGTTCTTGTTTTTGGTTGCAATATTTGCAGATGTAATTGCTCCTAAAGGTTTTGCACAACAGGATTTAGCTAATCAATTTTCCAAACCATCTAGTGAACATATTTTTGGTACTGATGAACTAGGACGCGATATATTTTCAAGACTTGTTTACGGCTCTAGAATTTCATTGAAAGTTGGTTTTATTTCTGTAGGTATCGCATTAGTTGTAGGAACTACAATAGGTGCAGTTACTGGTTATTTTGGAGGAAAAGTTGACAATATATTGATGAGATTTATTGATATATTACAATCTATTCCTGATACGCTTTTAGCTATTGCAATACTTGCTGCCCTTGGACCAGGACTTGCTAATCTAATGATTGCTGTAGGTATAGCAGCAATACCAGGATATGCAAGAATAGTAAGATCTTCGGTATTATCTATTAGAGATATGGAATACATTGAAGCAGCTAAAGCTGCAGGATCATCAAATGCTAGAATAATTTTTAAGCATATAATACCAAATTGTCTTGCACCAATTATTGTTCAGGCAACACTTGGAGTAGCATATGCAATATTAAATGCTGCTGGGCTTTCATTTATTGGTCTAGGACTTGAGCCACCAACTCCTGAATGGGGAGCAATGCTTTCAGGTGGTAGAAGTTATATAAGAGATTACCCTCATATGACAATTTTTCCTGGTTTTGCAATTGTAATTACGATTTTTGCACTCAATGTGCTTGGTGATGGTCTAAGAGATGCTCTTGACCCTAAACTTAAACGATAAGGAGGTAGTAGTATATGGATAATTTATTGACAATAAAAGATTTAACTGTTGAATATATTACAGACTCCGGTAAAGTAGAAGCGGTTAACCATTTGAATATGAAAGTAGGAGTTAGAGAAACAGTTGGGTTTGTTGGAGAAACTGGTGCAGGAAAAACTACAACTGCAAAAGCTATTATGAAGCTTATCCAATCTCCGCCTGGATATATAAGAAGTGGAGAAATCTATCTCAATGGTTTAAATCTATTTGAAGTTAAAGAAAAGGATATGTTTAATATCAGAGGAGACAAAGTCTCAATGATTTTCCAAGATCCAATGACTTCACTTAATCCAATAATGACAGTTGGAGATCAAATAAAAGAAGTAATAGAACTTCACCAAAATGTAACTAAAGATGAATTAGATGCTAAAACTAAAGAAATGCTTAGCCTAGTTGGTATTAGACCTGAGAGAATAAATGATTATCCACACCAATTTTCTGGAGGGATGAAACAAAGAGTTGTCATTGCAATGGCACTTGCATGTAATCCTGAACTTATAATAGCAGATGAACCCACAACAGCTCTTGATGTTACAATTCAAGCACAAGTATTGGAGTTAATGAAAGAGCTAAAAGAAAAATATAATACTTCAATGATTTTAATAACCCATGACTTGGGTGTAGTTGCAGAAACATGCGACAAAGTTTGTGTGATTTATGCAGGTACAATAATAGAAGACTCTAGAGTAGAAGATATATATCAAAATCCACTACATCCTTATACAGTGGGGCTATTTGATTCAATTCCATCTTTAGATGAAGATGTCGAAAGGCTCACAGTCATACCAGGAGCCACACCTGATCCTTCAAATTTACCACAAGGATGCAGATTCCATCCTAGATGTAAAAAGTGCATGGAAATATGTAAGACTGAGTTCCCAGTAATGAGAGAAGTGGCAGCAAATCACTTTGTGGCGTGTCATCTTTATAATGATGTAGGTGAGGTGAAAAACAATGCAAAATGATGTGCTAATATCAGTAAAAAATGTAAAAAAATATTTTGATACCAAATCAGGAACACTTCATGCAGTTGATGATGTATCTTTTGATATTAAAAAGGGAGAGACATTGGGACTTGTTGGAGAGTCAGGATGTGGAAAATCTACTGTGGGAAGAGCAATAATAAGACTTCATGAACCGACAGATGGTGATATAATATTAAATGGCAAATCTATCCTCGATTACAAATCGAGACAAGAAATGAAAAAGCTTCGTCAACAGATGCAAATAGTATTTCAAGACCCTTACTCATCGCTAAATCCAAGAATGAGTACCTTTGATTTAATTGCAGAGCCTCTAAGAGTAAATGGAGACAATATAAAAGGACATGAACTTGAAGATAGAGTATATCATATGATGGATACAGTAGGACTTGAAGACAGATTAGCAGATTCGTATCCACACGAGCTTGATGGCGGTAGAAGACAAAGAATAGGAATAGCACGTGCATTAATACTAAAACCTGAATTTATAGTAATGGATGAGCCAGTTTCAGCACTAGATGTATCAATACAGGCTCAAGTATTAAATTTGATGGACAGAATTCAAGATGAATTTGATTTGACATATTTATTTATATCTCATGATTTATCTGTAGTAAGGCATATAAGTGATAGAATTGCAGTAATGTACTTAGGTAAAATAGTTGAACTTACAGATTACAAATCAATATTTGTAAATCCACTTCATCCTTATACACAAGCACTACTGTCAGCCATACCAATACCAAAATATGGATATGAAAGAGAGAGAATATTCCTAGAAGGCGATGTACCTTCGCCAATAAATCCAAAAGAAGGCTGCAGATTTGCAGGCAGATGTTCAAAGTGTATGGAAATATGTAAAGAAGTTACACCAAAACTTGAAGAAATATCTCCAGGACATTTTGTTGCATGTCATCTTTACGATTAATATCTTAAAATTTAAAGATAATTAGACTTCATGTATAGCTCAAAGAATTGAGTTATGTGTGAAGTTTTTTATTTTTAATAACTCTAATTTTGATTATAAATGAATTTAAGAGACGTGTACGAATATTTATTTCAATAAAACTCAATAGATTATCCAACCACAGATAAGACTTCTTATGCGTTTGCAACGCATTTTTAGTCGAGATGACATAGAAAAGGACAACGACAACTCTTACTACTTTCATTCCGAGCGGAAAACCCGAAGGGTTTGTAGTCGAGGAATCTGCCTGTAGAGGAGTCGTTCTGTAGATATAAATGGAAGTTTTTTCTTGAACTTTTTCACCACTTTTTTTATTTTAAACTTTACAGATTCTCTCCGCGGCATGCAGATCCTTCGACTACAGAAATCTTGACAGATTTCTTTCGCTCAGGATGACATGGGAGGGGAAATATTCTCTCCACTAATTGTAGACTCTTTATGCGTTCGCTGACGCTTCTTGGTCGAGATGACACTAGAAAGGGCAACGACAACTCCTACTACTGTCATTCCGAGCGAGCAAGGCGAAAGTCGCCGTGTACTCGAAGAGTGAGGAATCTTCCTGTATAGTAGTATTTCTGTAACAATAATTAGAAAATTTATTCTAGAGTTATATAAAAAATATATAGTTCATTAAGAATTTGATTGGTTAATGAATTTGACAACACTTTAAATGTAACCGCGACAAACTTATTAAATAAAAAACATTTGCATTCCCATATAAAATGTTTTTAAAGAAATTTATAAAATAATAGTTAATAAAATTTTTCAAAAAATTATAGAAATGTATTTAAAAAATAATTTACTGAATTAGCAACGATTAATTTAGCATAAAAATCAAACATAATTGAACAATATTACATATTATGAAAACCTGAATTTATAGTAAACAGAAGCAAATTTTAAAAAAATTGTAAACTTTATTAATAAATAATAAAAAACTTTATAAATATTTTATTATTATATTATGTAATTTTTACTATATTTAAATCTTTGATATTGTGCTAAAGCCCCAAGTTATCGTTCATCTACTTGGCTAAATTTTCAATCGTTATTGATTAAAAACTATACTGATGAAAATAATTTCATGAAATATAAAACGTTTAGTTTTTTTATGGTGAGACTGTCTTTTAATTTCTATACAATTTTGATATAATCTAGTTAATAGCAATTTTGTGAAGGGCATTTGTTTGGAATTATCGAGTTTGTTATGTGCAATTTAACATGCTTTCTACAAATGTTTTCCTTTGCTGATGATAGGAGGAATTATTATGAAAAAAAGAACGTTATTGCTAACTTTACTTTTATGCTTATTTGCTTTTACGGCATGTGGCAAGGGTGAAGACAAAACAACTGAGAATGCTAAACCGACAGCTGAAGCTGGAGAGGCTGAACTTGACAAAGACCAATATTATATGGGTCACATTACTGCAGAACCAGTTACATTAGATGCTCAAGTTGGACAAGATTCTTATGGTAAATATATAATCGAAAATGTATATGAACCACTTGTTCAAATTCACGAAGTTGAAGAAAATAAACTTGAAATTGAACCTGCTGGTGCTGAAAGTTATGATGTATCAGAAGATGGTTTAGTTTATACTTTCCACCTAAGAGATTTTGAATGGGAAGATGGACAACCTGTAACTGCTGGGGACTATGAATATGGAATTAAAAGAGCGGCTGATCCTGACACTGCTGCACAAGCTTCATTCTTATTAGAACCAATTAAAAATTTTAAAGGTGTAAATAGTGGAGAAATGGCTGTTGATGAACTTGGAGTAAAAGCTGTTGATGATAAAACTCTAGAAATCACTTTAGAAAATCCTGCTGAATATTTCATCAAGATAGTTCCTTATAGAGTAATGTATCCACAACGTAAAGATATGGTTGAACAATACGGAGATACTTTTGGTTCTAGTACAGATGGTATTTTAAGTTGTGGACCTTTCAAAGTTACTGATTGGACTCATAATTCTGAAGTAAACTTAGTAAAAAATGATACTTATTGGAATAAAGACAATATAAAACTTGAAAAAATCAATTATAGAATTATAAATGATATTAATACATCTGGAAACGCTTTTGATGTTGGTGAAATAGATTCAATGTCGACTTCTATAAAAGAATGGACTGATAAGCTTGACAACAAAGAAGGAACGCATTGGTATCCATTTGTAAGACCAACTCTTGATTTTATGACTATCAATACTGAAGACAAATTAATGTCAAATCAAAAAATTCGTCAAGCAATTCAAGCTGCACTTGACAGAGATGGACTTAATAAACAAGTTTATTCAGGTGTTAATACTGACTGTACAGGTTGGGTACCTCCAACAATTAACTTGGGCAAAAAGCCATATGCTGAACAAATTGGTATTAAACCTCTTAATGATTTAATTGAATCTATAGATGATCCTAAGGCATTATTTATCGAAGGATTAAAAGAACTTGGAATGGATCCTGATCCAACAAAAGTGACTTTAGAGTATAAAGTTTCAAATACATCTGACTTAAAAGCTACTAATGAATATATTCAAGCTAATCTTAAAGAAGCTTTAGGTGTAAATGTTGATATTGTTACTCTTGAATGGCCAGTTCTTTCTAATGCAATGGACAATGGAGAATTCCAAATTTCTTATTCTGCATGGTCTACAGATTATGACGATCCATATGCAATGCTTAGTATGTTCATTTCAGATGCAGATGTAATTGTTACAAACTGGTCTGATCCTGAATATGATAAATTAGTTAAAGAAGCTTCTCAAACAACTGATTTAAAAGAAGCTGCTGAAAAATATGGTCAAGCAGAAAAAATCTTAATTGATGCGTCACCTGTTATTCCAATAGCAAATGTAACACATCACAAATTTAGATATGACTATCTTAAAGGCCTTCCAATATCAGAACTTGATACTACAGGTTTAAGATATGTTTACACTTCAGGTAGAAACTAAATAAATTAAATATAAGGGGGCCCAGTGCCCCCATATTACACTAGAAGGAGAGGATTGAAGTGTTTAGATATATTGGCAAGAGATTGGTATATATGGTAATTACTTTATTTATAATTACTACTATGACTTTTTATATGATGCATAGCATCCAAGGGGATCCACTTACTGCAATGGGTAGGACACTGCCTGAACAAACAAGAGAAAATTATAAGAAAAAGTATGGTTTGGATAAACCTACTTCTGAACAATACAAAATATTCTTAAAAAATGCAATTGTAAATCATGATTTAGGTTCATCTTATAAATATCCAGGTAGAGAAGTAACTACAACAATAAAAGAAACTGCACCGGTATCAGGTAGAATCGGTGGTCAGGCTATGTTAATAGGGCTAACTATTGGTCTTATTTTAGGTATTGTTGCTGCTCTTAATCGTTCTAAATTACCAGATAGTATAATTCGAGTTGTGGCAATACTTGGTATTACTATTCCGGTATTTATAATGGGTGCACTATTGCAATATTTTTTCGCTGCTAAATTGAGATGGTTTCCAACTTCAGGTTGGGCTGGAGGCAGTTTTAAAAATACAGTTATCCCATCGGTTGCAATGTGTTTTGGATCAATAGCTACATATGCAAGATACATGAGAAGTAATGTACTAGAAGTTTTAAATCAAGATTATATTCTTACAGCACAAGCTAAAGGCGTTTCTAGATTTAATATCATAAGAAAACATGTGTTAAGAAACGCAATTTTGCCAGTTATTACAATAATAGGACCACAAGTTGTTGGAATTTTTATAGGTTCATTTATTATCGAGAATATGTTTAGTATTCCTGGACTTGGTTTTTATTTTGTAAGTTCTATACAAAATAGAGATTATCCAATGATTATTGGCAATACAATTTTTTATGCTTTCTTGTTTTTAGTTATTCAACTTGTAGTAGACATTATATACGGATTAGTAGATCCACGAATTAAATTTACGGAGTAATGATATGGAAAATACAAATTATACATTAAATAGAGATGACTTTAGAAAAATTTCAAATGATCAAAAAGATTCCGAATTTATAGGACGTCCAGTAGTTACTTATTGGTCTGACGCGTGGAGAAGATTTAAGAAAAATAAACTTGCTTTATTCTCGCTAACTTTATTGGGGATTATTACACTTCTTGTGATAGTTGGACCTTATATAAATAGCTATGGTTTTGATCAAGTTGTTGGAGCAAGTAATACTAAACCCAATGCAGAATTTTGGTTTGGTACTGATGATATAGGTCGTGACATCTTTACAAGACTTTGGAAAGGTGGACGTGTATCTATAGTAATTGGAGTTGTTGGTGCTGTAATAGGAACTGTAATAGGTGGAATTTATGGTGCCATTTCGGGGTATTTTGGTGGAAGAGTGGACACAATAATGATGAGAATAGTAGAAATTTTATATTCTATACCTTACCTACTTCTTGTAATCATCATAAGACTTGCGATAAAAGATACAGGTTATGCACCTCTGATACTTGCCATGACAATAACAGGATGGTGTGGACTTGCTAGGCTTGTTAGAGGACAAATTCTATCTTTAAAGGAGCAAGATTTTGTACTTGCAGCAAAAGCTCTTGGAGTAGCTAATAAAGATATTATTTTAAAACATTTGTTGCCAAATACGCTAAATGTAATACTTGTATCAATTTCATTTGATATACCAGGTTATATTTTTAGTGAGGCATTTTTGAGTTATCTAGGACTTGGAGTACAACCTCCAAATACTTCTTGGGGTGCAATGGCAGCAGCTGCACAAACTAAATTTTTGTTCTATCCTTATCAGCTATTTTTCCCTGGTTTTATGATAGCACTTACAATGTTGTGTTTCACTTTAATAGGTGATGGTCTTAGAGACGCACTTGATCCTAGTTTGAGAGATTAATGGAGGTAGTAATGAATAGTATTGATACTGAAAATAAAGTTTTAGAAGTAGAAAATCTCCATGTATCTTTTCACACTTATCTTGGAGAAGTAAAAGCAGTAAGAGGTGTTTCTTTTAATTTAAAAGAACGCGAAACTATAGCATTAGTTGGTGAAAGTGGTTGCGGTAAAACTGTATGCTCAAAAGCCATTTTGAGAATTTTGCCAAAACAAGCATCTGAAATAAAAAAAGAGTCTAAAATTTATTTTAATGGAGAAGATGTTTTGGCGATGAAAAAGGAAAGGCTTAAAGATTATAGAGGATCAGATGTGTCTATGATATTCCAAGATCCAATGACTTCTCTAAATCCTACAACTAAGGTAGGCAAACAAATAACAGAATCACTTCTCATGCACACAAATATGAATAAAAAAGAAGCTCAAGAAGAAGCTATAAGATTATTGGAGCTTGTAAATATTCCAAATCCAAGAGAGAGAGTTAATCAATATCCTTTTGAACTCTCAGGTGGGCTTAGACAACGTGTAATGATAGCGATAGCACTTGCTTGTCATCCAAAAATTTTATTGGCAGACGAACCTACAACTGCACTTGACGTGACAGTTCAAGCACAAATTTTGGAATTGTTATCAGAGCTTAAAGAAAAGAGAAATACTGCAATAGTATTAGTAACACATGATTTAGGTGTAGTCGCAGACTTTGCTGATAGAATTTTAATAATGTATGCAGGCGAGGTAATGGAAGAAGGTAGTGTTAGAGAAATATTCAAAAATCCAAACCATCCATACACAGAAGCACTATTAAAATCTGTGCCAAGACTTGACACTGAATCAAAGCAAGAGCTTTACTCTTTAGGAGGTACACCTCCAGACTTGCTTCTTGAAATTAAAGGTTGTCCTTTTGTAGACAGATGTCAATATGCTATGGAAATTTGTAGAAAACAAAAACCTGACAAAACTATGATTTCAGACACACATAGATCATATTGCTGGAGAAATCATCCATATGCAAAAAGTGCCGACCTTGAAGTAGGAGAGTGAGAAAATGGAAAATAAAGAAGTTTTAGTTAAAGTTGATAAACTCCAAAAAAAGTTTAACATTGGCAGAAATAAAAAACTAACAGCAGTTGATGATGTAACTTTTGATATATATAGAACAGAAACTCTAGGTTTAGTTGGAGAAAGTGGTTGTGGTAAAACAACTTGCGGAAGAACTATTATAGGCCTACATCAAAAAACAGGTGGAAAAGTTTATTATGACGGAGTAGAAGTATCAGAAATTAAAAGTAGAAAAGACATCAAAGAATTTAAGAAAAAAGCACAGATAATATTTCAAGATCCTTATTCATCACTAGACCCTCGTATGACAATAGGAGATATAATAGCAGAAGGAATGAGAGTCCATTTCCCAAAAATGAAGGAGTCTGAAATTCATAATAGGGTATCGGAATTACTTCAAATGGTAGGGCTTAATGCAGAACATGGAGCTAGATTTCCTAGAGAATTGTCAGGTGGACAAAGACAACGTATAGGAATTGCCAGAGCACTCGCTGTAGAACCTGAATTTATAGTGTGTGACGAACCAATATCTGCCCTTGATGTATCAATTCAAGCACAAGTAGTAAACCTACTGATAAAATTGCAAAAAGAACTTGGGTTGACTTATCTGTTTATTTCTCATGATTTATCAATGGTTAAACACATATCTGATAGAATCGGAGTAATGTATTTAGGATCAATAGTAGAACTTGCAGATAAGGAAAATATATATGAAAATCCTCTCCATCCTTATACTCAAGCACTCATTTCTGTAATTCCAATACCAGATCCAGATGCAGGAATTAAAAATAGGACTCCACTAAAGGGAGAAATACCGTCACCAATTGATTTACCAGTTGGTTGCAAATTCCAATCAAGATGCGAAAAATGTATGGAAAAATGCAGACAAATTGAACCTGAATTAAGAGAAATAAATCCAGGTCATTTTGTAGCTTGCCATTTATATGATTAAATTAGAAAGAATCTCAAATTAAAACTTGAGGTTCTTTTTATATTTCATATTTACAAATTTTCTCCAATATATGCAAGAATCTTTATGCGTTCGCTAAGCTTTTTAGTCGAGATGACAGTTGAAAGGGCAACGACAACACCTGCAACTGTCATTCCGAGCGGAAAACCCGAAGGGTTTGGAAAGTCGCCGTGTACTCGAAGAGTGAGGAATCTGCCTGTGTAGTAGCCGCTCTGTAGATATAAATAGACGTCTTTTCTTATGCTTATATCACTACATTTTTTATTTCACCCTTACAGACTCTCTCCACTACATGCAGATCCTTCGACTTCAGAAATCTTACAGATTTCTTTCGCTCAGGATGAAATGGGAGGGGAAATATTCTCTCCACGACATGCAAGACACTTTATGAGTATAGTTTTGTAACTATTTTAATCAAAATGCAATCGTTTTTAACTTTATTGTAAACTTTTATACAAGTTCTCAACATAAAGATTAGATATAATTATATTAACAAAATATAGGGAGGTCATTATGAAAACTAACAACAAAATAATTGGAATATCACTAGCCGCTTTAATGCTATCTGTACCTATGACAGGAGTTTTTGCAAATTCAAATACAGAAAATAGCAAGATTGAAAAAATAGTTGAAGTATATAAAGATAAAAGTGAGAAAAAATTTACTGATGAACAAATTGTCAATGCTCTATATTCTATGATAGAAGCGGAGTCTCAACTTACTACAAATTATAAAGAACTTGTGAAAGAAGAAATTAAGAGAGAGTCTTTTATTAGAGGTTCGAAAGACTATGAAAATGCTGATGCGAAATTGAGTTCGGAATATGAGAGTGCACTAGCTGCAGCTAAAGTTTTATTGAATGATGAAAGAACAACTTCTCAACAATTGCAATATGCTCTTTTTTCTTTAAGAGAAATTGAGACTAAAATTACAAAAGATTATAAAACAGCTCTAAAAAATGAAATAAAATATAGCGAAGAAGTGTTAAAATCTGATATATACAACAATGCACAAATCCAAAAAAGCGCTGATTATGACAATGCATTAGCTGCTTCAAAATTGATTTTAAATTATGCTAAATCTAATGAAGAACAAATTAAAAATGCAGTTATAAACTTAAAAGAAGCTAGAGAGAACATGGATATTAAACCAAATTACAAGAAATCTTTGGAAGAAGAAGTTGCAAAAGAGTCAAAAGTAAAAGAATCTTCTGAATTCAAAAATGCTAAAATTGAACTTTCTTCAGAATATGTAAAAGCACTTTCTGATTCTAAATCTCTTCTAGAACAAGAAAATCCTACTACTGAAGATTTAAATATTTCTTTGTTTGTGCTTAAAGAAGCTAGAAAAAATCTTGGGTTTAAAGATCTAGTAATGCTTCAAGAAGAAGTAGATAGGGCTGATAAAGTCAGAAAATCAAAAGAATACAAAAATGCAACAGATGAAGATGAGGCCAATTACGAAAATGCATTGGCAGCTGCTAGAGTAGTTTTAAGTGAAAGTAAATAAGTTTTAAAATTTTAAGGGGCAAAGAAGCCCCGTCTTTATTGACTTAATTAAAAATTATATTTTTATATATCAGTCTTGACATAAATATTAGTTGGACCATCAGCACCACCAATGATTCCATTGCCTGGAGGTATTTCACGGTACGATGATTTTTTGTTACAAGCGATTATAGAGATGGCAAGCACTAGAACTATTAATATTTTAATTAACAATTTATTTAATTTCAAAAAATTACCCCCTATATTATTTATACTACTTGTAGAGCTAGAAAAGCAAGTTGAATGTATTTTATTTGTTTTCATAGGCATCTAATTTTACTAATTTATTATTATTCATAATAAATGGATTAGACGTTGTTTCGTCTGTGTATATTTTATATTTATCATAAAGATAGTTGTAGCATTCATCCTTTGTGCTAAATTTTATAGCTTGGTACGGCTCTTGAAAAGATAATTTTTCTACCCAAAGGTACTTAGAGCCTTGAGAAACTAGAACTCCTACATGGCCAATAAATAGACAATCATCGTCTAAATTATCATGTATTACTACAGATACCATATCTACATTCTTGTTAAATTTAAAATTTGATAAGTGCTCTTCCATATTCTTAGCATGAATTTGATATTCTTTAGTTGGTTGTGTATTAACTTTTGAAAATAATCTATAAAAATTATCTTCTTCTGTTTTATTAAATATTTTAGCGGAGTTTATGGAATTTTTATCTAGAAAAAGTAATGAGTCATCGTAAGGAATTTTGTTTTTAATTTTAATATCATCTTTCAATATTAAATAAGTGTTTATGCGGCAATTAGTGCCTATGAAATCACCTTTTTTGGAAGCCCAGAGTTCATCTATATTTTTCAAATCATAGTTAGGTTCAATATTCTTTTGAAATTCTGCATTCAATGATTTATTTTCAATTGTTTCATTATAATCTTTTACATATGAAATAAAATTTTCTACATTTTCAGAATTTATATACTTTTTAAGGGTTTGGTCAACTTCTTTACGGCTTTTAGCTGAGCTTATATTGCTCATCTCTATATCTGAAGATTCAACTAGATTATTAGTTTCTTCTTCTAAAATCGTTTTGTTGCTCTGTTTACATGAAACAAGTAATGTTAAAATAGCTAACGAACTTAATATTAATAATTTTTTCATTTGCTCTCCTTTCTCTTTTATTTTAAACCATTGTTTGTCTCTAATTCAAATTACATTGTGGTAACAAAAAACGCAGCAAAAGCTGCGTAATTTTAGTTTAAATTAATATTCTGTTGCGAAGTTGTCAAAGTAGCCTTGTATTAGAACTACCGGAGTTCCTTTATCGCCTGAACCACTTGTAAGGTCACAAAGTGAGCCTAATAAATCAGTGATTTTTCTTGGCGTTGTACCTAGAGTTTCATCTTTGCCCACTAAATCAAGTTCTTTGTGAGAGATTCTTTCTTTCATGGCAGCTGTAGCTGCTTCTGAATCTAAATCCTTAAGGTCATTATCTGCTATATATTTTATTTTAATTTCGCTTGGTGTACCGGCAAGTCCTTCTGTATGGGCAGGGGACACTACGGGGTCAGCAAGTTCCCAAATTTGCCCAACTGGATCTTTAAATGCTCCATCACCATAAATCATAACTTCTATTTGTTTATTGTATTTATCGATAAGTTTTTGTTGTACTTTATCTACAAAAGTTTTACCATCTCTTGGGAAGAGTTTAAGTCTCGTTTCTGAAGCAAAGTTTGAGCCCAATAGCCCATATTCTTCGTTATAACCGCTACCGTCAATTGACTCATTCAATATATCGTCAAGACCGAGAACAGTTTTTGCTCCTTGATCTTTTAATAATCTTTTGATTGCAAATCTTGTGTGAGTTGAACATACAAGGATTTCATCTGTGTATTTTAAAATAGTTTTTGGATCGTTCGAAAAATGAATATCTGCATTTCCTTTGCAAATGTCTTTATATAATTTTACATAATCAATTCCAGTGAATTGGTGTTTAACGACTTCACCAAATGTTTTTCTATAGTCTTCTTCCTCTAACACATCAGTGAAGGGATTAATACCTGTCTCGTAAAGTAGATTAGGATCCATCAGTGAATTGCCTACTTCATCGGAAGGGTAAGAAAACAAAATATGAATTTTCTTGCCACTTTTTGCGATACCTCTAAGTATTGTTGAAAATCTATTACGGCTTAGTATTGGAAATACAATTCCAATTTCGTTTTCGAATTTATTATTGATATCTTTTGCAATTTGATCGATTTCAACGTAATTGTTTTGAGCTCTTGCAACTAAAGATTCAGTAACTGCTACAACATCCCTATCTCGCATATTAATATTTTCGCTCTCTACAGCTTTTGCAATAGAATCTACGACTATATCAACTAGGTTATCTCCACTTTTAACTATCGGTGTACGTATTCCACGTGCGACAGTTCCAACATATCTTTGCATATTTCCTCCTAATGAATATAAATTACTTTTTTACTTCAAGATTATACATTAACATGAGCTAAATGTAAAATATTTTTTAAAAAATTTTGAAAAAATATTATTTAGTTATAATTAATGAGATAATTCTGTGAAATTTATCAAATCTACTGTACAATTGTTACCATTTTGTAATATAATAAGTATGAATGTTTAGAAAGGTAAGAGAAATGATAAAATTTGAAAATGTATTTAAAGAATATGGTAATGGTGTCATGGCTATTTCAAATATAAATCTTGAAATTCCAAGAGGGGATTTCGTATTTTTGGTAGGGTCCTCTGGGGCAGGCAAATCTTCTATGATTAAACTTTTAATTAGAGAAGAAAAAGTCACTCGCGGTAAGATTCTTATTGAAGGAGATGACATTACCAAAATATCTAAATATATGATACCCAAGTTGAGAAGAAATATTTCAGTTGTATTTCAAGATTTTCGACTTCTGCCACGCAAAACTGTATACGAAAATGTGGCATATGCTTTAGAAATTTTAGGTGAGTCTAAAAGAACAATAAAAAGAGATGTAAAAGAAGCTCTTGAACTTGTGAATTTAGCTGATAAAATGAAATGCTATCCAAATGAAATTTCAGGAGGAGAATCTCAAAGAGTATCTATTGCTAGAGCAATTGTAAACAAAGCTCCATGCGTTGTGTGTGACGAGCCCACTGGTAATTTAGACGAAAATACAGCATGGGAAATAATGCAGGCACTTAAGAATATAAATGATGAAGGCACGACAGTTATTATGGCAACACATGCTGCCAATATTGTAGATAAATTTAACAAGCGAGTTGTAGCTCTAAAAGACGGACATATAGTCAGTGATGTTAAAGAGGGTGGATATTATTATGAAAATTATTAGACAACTCTTTAATATTTTCAAAGAAGCTTGTGCAGGCCTTTGGAGAAATAGAACAATGTCTTTAACTTCTACTATTTCTATAGCAGCAATGCTGACTTTATTTGGCGTTGTAATGCTCATGATTGTAAATCTAAACACTATTGTATATCAAACAGGTGAAAAGTTAGATAAAGTTGTATTTTTCTTAAAAGATGATGCACCTGCTGCTGATGTCAATGGTTTTATTGAAGAGCTATCACAGAATGAAAAAGTAAAAAGAGTGAGTTATGTTTCTAGAGATGAAGCTTTGGAAGACTTTAAAAAAGGTTTGGGAGAAGACGCCACACTTTTGGAGAATATACCTGGCGGCAATCCTCTACCAGATTCAATAACTGTAGAGATGAACGAACTGTCTTATGGAAAAGAAATTGAAGACAAATATTCTAAACTAAGCTTTATAGAAGATCACAACTACTATTATGATTTTGTAACTCAAATGATGAAAATACAAAATGGAGTCAAATATGTAGGTGCAGGTGTGGTTCTAATTTTAGTTTTAGTTTCAATTTTAATAATTCATAATACTATTAAAATAGCTGTGTCAAATAGAAAAAATGAAATTAATATCATGAAATATGTTGGGGCTACTAATTCATATATAAGAGGGCCTTTTCTTTTGGAGGGTGTAATATTTGGAATAGTTGGAGCTTTATTAGCTGGATTCTTGACTTTAAAATTGTATGATGTATTATATGAGAGACTTAATCCGCAATTATTTAATATTACAAATGTTGATTTAATTTCAATTAATATAATTAGAGAAGATATTTTTATTATCTTTTTATGTATAGGGGTAGGAATTGGATTTTTCGGAAGTCTATTTTCTACTAAGAAATTTTTAAATGTGTAGGTGATATTCGTGAACAGTAATAAGAGGGTATTGGCATTAGCACTAGCTCTAGCTATGTCAATACCAACGGCAACTTTGGCACAAAGTTCCAAAGAACTGAGTGCAGAGAAAAATAAAAAAATGAATGAGCGAAGTGAACTTAATACTCAAATGAATGCTCAAAAACAAAATATCAATAGAGCTGAAACTGAAAAAAAAGCAGTGACTGGAGAAATAGATACCCTTGATGGCAAAATAGCTGGAACATCTGCAAAAATTGGAAAATTAGAAAAAGAAATTGATCGCTTAAATGTTGACATTGCCAATAACGAACAAAAACTTAACGAAGCAAAATTAAATTTACAAGAAAACATAGATATGTTTCGTTTAAGAATTCGTGAAATGTACAAAAAAGGCAATGTTGAATACCTTCAAGTTATTTTAAATTCAAGAGATATTGAAGAATTACTTAGAAATAACCAAGTTGTTTCCTCGATTGCAGAAGCTGATAGAGAACTTATAGAATATATAAAACAGCAAATAAAAACAATTGAAGAAGTGGAACGCAGCTTAAAAGAAGATAGAGCCAAAGTAGAGACAAATAGAATCTCGCTAGAAAGTGAAAAAGCTAGTTATGAAGCAGCAGTTGAAGCAAAAAATGCCTATATGAAGGAATTAGAATCTAATATAGACCTTTATAGCAAAGAGTATGAAAAAGCTGAAGCAAGTTGGGCAAACCTAGATAAAGAAATTGCAAGACTTCAAAAAGAAATTCAAACTCAAAAACAAAAAGAACTCGCTCGCTCCATGCCTAAAAGAACTAATGTAAGCGTAGATTCAGCACCAAGAAGCGGAGCAAATTATACTTGGCCAGTTCCAGGATATTATGGAATATCCTCACCATATGGATATAGGACTCATCCAATACTTGGTTATAGGAAATTCCATTCAGGAGTTGACATACCAGCGCCAACAGGAACACCTGTAGTCGCAGCAAAATCAGGTGTAGTAATAATGGCTACTTGCATGAGCGGATATGGAAATGTAGTGATGATTGACCATGGAGATACAGTCACAGTCTATGCACACAATTCAGCTTTTAATGTATCCGCAGGACAACAAGTATCAGCTGGAGATGTAGTTTGCTTTATAGGTTCAACTGGACTTTCTACAGGACCGCATTTACATTTTGAAGTGAGAGTAAATGGTTCAACAGTAAATCCATTAGGATATATATAATGAAAAAGAATAAATTATTTAAAATTTTGGCAGTTGTATTAGTTGTAATTACAACTGCTTTAATTACAAGATTTTTGACAGTACAAACATTATTGGGTTCTGGGACTAACTATACAAAGATGGTTTTTCTCGAAAAATATGTCAGAGAAAATTTTTTATATAACAAAAATATAAAAGATGAAGACTTTGAAACAGGCAAATTAAAAGGACTTGTAGCAGGATTAAATGATCCATATTCACAGTATTTAACTAAAGAAGAATTAAATAGTTTGAACGAACAAACAAGTGGTAGATTCCACGGAATTGGCGTGTTAATCTCGCCTGCAGAAGATGGTACAGTAACAGTAATATCGCCTTTAAAAGGTTCGCCAGCAGAACGAGCGGGACTAGAAGCAGGAGATAAAATTTTAAAAATAGATGGCGAGGACTTTAGTTCCGAAAAAATAAATGAAGCATCCAAAGCAATACGTGGAAAAGTAGGAACAGAAGTAAACCTTCTAATCCTAAAAAAAGATACCAACGAAACAAAAGAAATAAAAGTAAAAAGAGAAGAAGTTAAAATGGATTCCATAATCTCAGATAAAATTGGAGAATATGGATATATAGGTATTATAATGTTTGACGAAGAAACAGGAAAAGATTTTGAAACTGCATTAAATAAACTCACTTCAGAAAATGTGAAAGGCATAATTTTAGACCTGCGAGGCAATCCTGGAGGAGTAATAGATGGAGCAGTACAAATAGGTGATGCAATTCTACCAGAATCAACTTTTGTAACATTGAAGAATAATAAAGACGAAATAGTAGAAGAATATAAACTTGATTCAAAATATAATAATATAAATATGGTAGTGTTAGTAAACGAAGGATCAGCATCAGCATCAGAAATATTATCAGGTGCCATTAAAGATTTAAAAAGAGCACCAATAGTTGGACAAAAAACTTTTGGTAAAGGAATTGTTCAGACAGTTAGCAAATTGCCTGGTGGAGACGGAATAAAACTCACAACCGCAGAATACTTTACACCATCAGGTAAATCAATTCATAAATTGGGCATAGAACCTGACTATAAAGTAGAGATACCGAAAGATGTAAAAGGAATTGGAATAGAATATCAAGATACAGACACACAATTACAAAAAGCATTACAAATATTAAAAGAAAATGCTGGAAATAAAGCAGAATAAAACTTAATATTTCAATCAAAATAATTCACTTTGACGATTAGACAGAGTGAATTATTTTTTAATTTAGTTATCATAAATCTATTTTAAAAAAATATATAATAATGGTAAAAACATATAAAAATCAATCTAATTTGATGTATATTAATTAGTAAATATATTTGTCTATTATTTGATTAAATGTTAGTCAGAAAAAATAATAGAGAAAACTGTATAAAAATTTTACAACTGAACAAAGGTTTGTTATCATTAAAGTTGGGTATATATTAATTCCTATTTGATTAGTAATTTTATTTACAAAAGAGTATTGAATAAATATACTTTATTTAACGCTATAGTTTATTTATCTTAAAAAGGTGATTTAATGGAATTTAAGATTCATTCTGAATATAAACCTACTGGGGATCAACCTCAAGCAATTGAAAAACTTGCTGAAGGTATTAAAAAAGGTTATAAACACCAAAATCTTTTAGGTGTTACTGGTTCGGGTAAAACTTTTACTATGGCAAATGTTATAGAAAAAGTCCAAAAGCCAACTCTTGTTATCGCTCATAATAAGACATTGGCTTATCAGTTATGCTCAGAACTTAGGGAATTTTTCCCAGAAAATGCTGTAGAATATTTCGTTTCTTATTATGATTATTATCAACCTGAGGCTTATGTTCCAGGTACGGATACTTTTATTGAAAAGGACTCATCTATTAATGATGAAATTGATAAATTGAGACACTCTGCGACTATGTCTTTGTTTGAGCGAAGAGATGTTATAATAGTTGCCTCTGTTTCGTGTATCTATGGTTTGGGAGATCCTATTGATTATGAAAGTTTGGCGATATCTTTGCGTCCTGGTATGATACGTGATAGAAATGAGATTATGTCAAAGCTTGTCAGTATACAGTATGTGAGAAATGATTTTGATTTTTCCCGTGGTACTTTTAGAGTACGTGGGGATATTTTAGATATTTTTCCTGCTTCTTCTTCTGAAAACTCAATTAGAGTTGAATTTTTTGGTGATGAAATTGATAGGATATCGGAAGTTAATGCTCTTACTGGGGAAGTTGTCAGTTACTTAAATCATGCTTTTATTACACCAGCTTCTCACTTTGCTACTTCTGAGGCCAAGGTCAAAAGGGCAATTGTAACAATTGAAGAAGAGCTTGAAGAAAGACTTAAAATTTTAAGAGATCAGGAGAAACTTTTAGAGGCACAAAGACTTGAGCAAAGGACTAGATATGATCTTGAGATGCTAAGTGAAATGGGATTTTGTTCTGGTATAGAGAATTATTCTAGGCATTTATCGGGTAGAGATCCTGGTTCCCGTCCGTATACTCTAATTGACTATTTTCCAAAAGACTTTTTGACAATTATAGATGAATCTCATCAAACTATTCCTCAAATTAGAGGAATGTTTAATGGTGATAGGTCTAGGAAAGAAACTCTAGTAGAATATGGTTTTAGGCTTCCATCAGCTCTCGATAATAGACCTTTGAGGTTTAATGAATTTGAGAGTATGATGAATCAAAATGTCTACGTTTCGGCGACTCCAGGGCCTTATGAATTAGAACATACTGAGCAGCAAGTGGAACAATTAATTAGACCTACAGGTCTACTTGATCCTATTATTGAAGTAAGACCGATTAAAAATCAAATTGATGATATTTTAAATGAAATTGACGAGATTATCAGTAGAAAAGAAAGAGTTCTTATCACGACTTTGACCAAGAAAATGGCAGAAGATCTTACGAGATATTTAAAGGATATTGGTTACAAGGTAACTTATATGCATTCTGATGTTGATACTCTCGAAAGAATGCAGATAATTAGGGATTTGCGTCTTGGTGTGGTAGATGTTCTAGTAGGGATAAACTTATTGAGAGAGGGACTAGATTTACCTGAAGTTTCACGAGTTTGTATTTTAGATGCAGACAAAGAAGGGTTTTTGAGATCTGAAACTTCGTTAATTCAGACTGCTGGCCGTGCTGCTAGAAATTCCAAGGGAAAAGTTATAATGTATGCTGATGTTATAACAAAATCTATGCAGGTGACCATTGATGAGACTCGTCGTAGACGTGAAATTCAAGATGAGTATAACAAGGAAAATAATATTGTTCCAAAAACTATTAAAAAAGAAATTCGTGATGTAATCAATACTTCGATTGCGGCAGAAGAAGATGTTGATTTTGAAGTTAATGAAAATGAATTTACAAAAGAAGAAATTTCTGCTATGATTGATGCTCTAAAACCAGAAATGTATAGAGCTGCAGAGGAACTTGATTTCGAAAAAGCTGCAGAAATTAGAGATAAAATAAATGAACTTAAAGAGAAGAAAAAAGAAGCGATAGTATAGGTGATAATTTGAACGACGAAATAATTGTAAAAGGTGCTAGGGCCCACAATTTAAAAAATGTGGACCTTAAAATTCCGAGAAATAAATTTGTAGTTTTCACTGGTCTTTCAGGCTCAGGCAAGTCATCTTTGGCTTTTGATACGATTTATGCTGAAGGGCAAAGAAGATATGTTGAATCACTTTCATCTTATGCGAGACAATTTTTGGGACAGATGGATAAACCGGAGGTAGATTATATTGAGGGGATGAGTCCCTCAATTTCTATTGACCAAAAGACTACGTCCAAAAACCCACGCTCAACTGTAGGTACAGTTACAGAAATATATGATTATTTGAGACTTCTATATGCAAGAGTGGGTCATGTTTTTTGCCCAGAATGTGGAGAGGAAATTTCTTCATATACAATTGACCAAATGGTAGATGAAGTGTTGAAGTTGAAGGATAGAACTAGAATTCAAATCTTATCTCCGATTGTCAGACACAGGAAAGGACAACATAAAAAAGTATTTGAAAAAATAAAAAAGGAAGGATTTCTTCGAATATTTGTCGACGGCGAAATGCATAATATTGAAGACGAGATTGAATTAGAAAAAAATAAGTATCATGATATTGATATTGTGGTGGACAGAATAATAATAAAAGATGGCATAAGTTCTAGACTTGCGGATTCTTTGGAAATAGCTACTACTATGGGTGATGGGATTGCAAAAATAAATGTAATTGATGGCGAAGATTTAGTTTTTTCTACAAAACTTGCTTGTCCTCACTGTAATATAATCATAGAAGAAGTGACTCCGAGATCTTTTTCATTTAACTCGCCTTTGGGTGCGTGTGATGAATGTAATGGTCTTGGATTTTCTAAGGAAGTTTCTAGAGATTTGGTAATTCCAAATAAAGAATTATCCATTGATGAAGGTGCTATTGCAAGTTATTCTACTTCAAAAGGAACTTATTATTATGAAATAATTTCTCATATTGCCAGCAAGATGAATTTTAGTACCAAGGAGCCAATTAAAAATGCTCCTAAAGAATTTTTGGATGCTATATTTGATGGTTATGATGGAAACCTATCTTTTTATTATGATTCATATTTTTCTGGAAGAAAAAGATATTCGGGTGGATTTGAAGGTATTTCTAAAAATCTTAAGAGGAGATACTCTGAGTCAAACTCTGATAGAATGCTAGATAAAATAGATGAGTTTATGGAAGAGGTACCATGTCCTAAATGTCATGGTGCCAGATTAAAAGAAACTTCACTTGCAGTCAAAGTTGGTGGACTAAATATATTTGAACTTCAACAACTTTCTATTGATAAATCACTTGAATTTTTTGAAAATCTAGAGCTTTCGAAGAGTGAAAAAATAATTGCAAAAGAACTAGTTAAAGAAATAAAATCGAGACTTGAATTTTTAGTAAATGTAGGGCTAGACTATCTTACACTTTCTAGGATGGCAGGTACTCTTTCAGGTGGAGAAGCTCAAAGAATTAGACTAGCTACTCAAATTGGTTCACAACTTGTAGGTGTAATTTATGTACTAGATGAACCGAGCATTGGTCTGCATCAGAGAGATAATGAAAAATTATTAAAATCTCTAAGAGACTTGACAGATATAGGTAATACTTTAATTGTAGTTGAGCATGATGAGGACACAATGTTTGCAGCAGATGAGATAGTAGATATTGGACCTCTTGCAGGAGTTGGAGGAGGCAGAATTGTTGCTCAAGGCAGTGCTGAAGATATAATGGAGGTTGCAGAGTCTATAACTGGTGCATACCTTAGTGGCAGAAAGAAAATTGAAGTTCCTAAAAAGAGACGACCTTTAAGAGGAGAATTGATTAAAATTATTGGAGCAAAAGAGAATAATTTAAAAAATATAGATGTCGAATTTCCTCTTGGTCAATTTGTCTGTGTGACTGGTGTATCTGGTTCAGGGAAGTCATCTCTTATAAATGAAATTTTATATAAAACTTTGGCACAAAAAATTAACAAGTCAAAGGTAAAACCAGGCAAACATGATGAGGTAATCGGAACCGAATTTATTGATAAAATTGTAGATATAGACCAATCTCCAATTGGAAGGACACCTCGCTCAAATCCCGCGACATATACGGGAGCATTTGATATAATAAGAGATATATTTGCAAATACCAATGAAGCTAAGATGAGAGGGTATAAAAAGGGCAGATTTTCTTTTAATGTCAAAGGTGGCAGGTGTGAAGCTTGTAAGGGAGATGGAATATTAAAAGTAGAGATGCACTTTTTGCCAGATGTTTATGTCCCATGTGAAGTGTGTAAAGGTAAAAGGTATAATAGAGAAACTCTAGATGTAAAATATAAAGGTAAAAATATAAGTGATGTTCTAAACATGACTGTTGATGAGGCCATTGACTTTTTCCAAAATCATGAAAGAGTTTTGAGGAAATTAGAAACCCTAAGGGATGTTGGACTTTCTTATATTAAGCTTGGGCAATCATCAACTGAGTTATCAGGCGGAGAAGCACAGAGGATTAAACTTGCTTCTGAACTTTCCAAGAGAGCTACAGGTAAGACTTTATATATTTTAGATGAACCCACTACAGGTCTACATGCAGAGGATATCAATAAATTAATAAAAGTTTTAGATGAATTGGTAGATAGAGGTAATACTGTGATTACAATTGAACACAATCTCGATGTAATCAAATGTGCAGATTATATAATAGATTTAGGACCTGAAGGTGGCGATGGTGGTGGAGAAATAATAACTACTGGCACACCTGAAGAAATTGTAAAATGTAAAAAATCATATACAGGTAAATTTTTGAAAGATAAACTAGAGGTGTAATGTGAAAAATAAGTTTATAATATTGGCTCTTGCTATATTTTTATTCTTGCCAACTTATGTTTTTGCAGAAGGTTTTATGCAAAAGAATAATTTTATGGACAAGAGCGGCGCTGCAAGAGTCAGCGAATTAAAAAAATGGCAGGCTCAAATGAATCTTCCTGTGACTGGTGCTTTAGATCAAAAGACAAAAACTGCCCTTTATACTCCAAATTATGAAGTGCGTGATATGATTGTAAAACCACCAACAAGTGATGTGTGGATAACAGTTAATAAATCGAGAAGAATTTTGACAGTATATAGAGGCGGACAATCAATAGGAAAATATCCTGTTACACTTGGAACAAATTTAACGCCAACTCCAAGTGCAAAGGCAACTATAGTAAATAAACACAAAAATCCTGCGTGGGGTGGAATGGGTGGAAAATATACACCAGTAGCTTCTGACGATCCAAACAATCCATTAGGAGAAAGATGGATGGGGCTGAAAATTTCGGGTTTAAGTGGATATGGTATTCATGGAAATATTAAACCTCATCAAATTGGAGGTTATTATTCTAATGGATGCATCAGAATGTATAATTATGATATAGAAAACTATGTGTTTCCTACTATGAAAGTTGGAGCTCCGGTTTGGTTAGGTACAGATAATGAACTTGAAAATTGGGGAGTATACCAATATTCAAGAATTAAAAAAGAAGAACCGAAGCCTGTAGAAAAACCAGTAGAAGTTGTGCAAGATTTCCCAGCAGCAGATTTATTGGAATTTTAGTAACAATTTAATATTTTGTATGTGATTAGAGGTATAAAAATACTTTAATTTACAACTATAATATAAAAAATTAACCCAAATAAGATTGAAATTAAATTTTATTTGGGTTATAATTGTTTTTAAAATTATTCAAAGGAGGCCTTAATCTTGGATATCAATGATAATCTAAAGAGCATATGGAATAAAATTGATTTCACATCAAACTTTTCCAGCAATATGAGATGACCCCATTAGTTTAGGTAGTTATAATTTATAAACAATGGGAGGTAAAAAATGATGAAGAAGTTTTTGAATGTATTATTAGTTTTATTTTTGGGTTTGACACTTGTCGCTTGTCAAATAACGGATAATAAAAAAGAGGCGACTGAGGCGAACAATACTGCAAATACAGAGGTAGCAGAAAATAAGGAAAATGAAGAAACATCTGAAAATACAGATAATATAAAAATTGATATCGAAGAAGGCGAAAAGGTTAAAGCCATAAAAGAAAAGGGTAAAATAGTCCTTGGTACTTCGGCAGATTTTCCACCTATGGAATGGATTTCGTTCCAAAATGGTAAAGAAGAGTATCAAGGAGTAGATATAGCAATAGCTAAAGAGGTGGCCAACACACTTGGTGTAGAACTTGAAATAAAAAATATGGCCTTTGAAGGGCTTATTGCTTCATTAAAAGCAGGGGATGTAGACTTTGTTATCGCAGGAATGGCTGCCGATGAAGAAAGAAAAAAACAAGTCGATTTTTCTGAACCATATCTCGATGGAGAGCAAGTACTTTTAGTCCTAGAAGAAAATAAAGATAAATATAAATCATTTGATGATTTGGACGGCAAAATTATTGGTACACAGCTTGGTACAATTCAACAAAAAATAGCAGAAGAAAAATTTAAATATAATGTTAAAGGTTTTGATTTAAATAATGTTCTTATAGAACAACTTAAAAACAAATCAATTGATGTGGCATTTTTATCTGAAATACCTGCAAAGCAATTTGCAAATATTGCTGATGGACTTGCTATTGTTACAGATTTAGGTATAGAAAAAGAACCAGGTCAATCAGTAGCGACTAAAAAAGGTAATGACGATTTAACAAAGGCAATCTCAAAAATCGTCAAAGAATTAAAAGATTCAGGCACAATTAATAAATGGCTTGATGAGTATATTGAATTATCCAACAAAGAAGCTGGAAAGTAATTAAATATTCCCTACAAATATGTGGGGAATTTTTTTTAGAGAAGATAAGGAGACATTATGAATTTTATAACTAATCAGCTAGATTTTTTAAGTAAATATCTTCCGTCATATTTAAGAGGGGCACTCACAACAATAGAGCTTTCAATAGTTGGAGTTATTCTTGGGCTTACTCTTGGTATTATTCTTGCACTTATGAAATTATCCAAGAGTAAATTTTTAAATATTATTTCGGGAGCATATATTGAAATTGTTAGAGGTACGCCGATGCTCGTTCAGATAATGATTGTATATTTTGGATTGAAGCAAATTATACCCGACAATTTGAGTCTACTCAAAGAACCAATGCTATTATGTGCATTATCTATTTCTTTAAACTCAGCTGCATATGTAGCAGAAATTATTAGGTCGGGAATTAATTCAGTAGACAAAGGGCAGATGGAAGCAGCAAGATCACTTGGCTTAAATCATAAACTTGCGATGAAAAAAGTAATCATGCCACAGGCTATTAAAAATATATTGCCAGCACTTGTAAATGAATTTATCACGCTAATTAAAGAGTCATCAATAACATATACAGTTGGTGTGGCAGAGTTAATGTATGCAGGTAAGAGCATATCATCGGGCATATACGAATCCACTAGACCTTTTGTATATGCAGCAATAATTTATTTTATAATGACATTTTCATTATCACAAGCAATGGGTGTGCTTGAAAGGAGACTGGCAAATGATTAAAGTGGAAAACCTCAAAAAATCTTTTGATAATTTAGAAGTATTAAAAGGAATAAATGAAGAAATAAAAGATGGCGAAGTTGTCGTTATTATTGGACCAAGTGGAAGTGGGAAATCTACATTTTTACGTTGTTTAAATTTGCTTGAACGCCCAACATCAGGAAAAATATTCGTGGATGAAAAAGAAATAACTGACAAAAAAATAAATATTAACAATATTCGTGAAAATATGGGAATGGTTTTTCAATCATTTAATTTATTTAATAATTTAAATATTATTGATAATATCACTCTAGCACCAATTTTGGTAAAGAAAATGTCAAAGTCAGATGCGGAAGAAAAAGCCATTAAACTTTTAAATAGAGTAGGATTACCAGATAAAAAAGAAGACTATCCAAGCTCATTATCAGGAGGACAAAAACAGAGAATTGCAATTGCAAGAGCACTTGCAATGAATCCAGAAGTTATGTTATTTGACGAACCTACATCGGCACTTGACCCAGAGATGGTTGGCGAAGTGTTGGACATAATGAAAGATTTAGCAAGAGATGGAATGACTATGGTTGTAGTAACTCATGAGATGGGTTTTGCTAGAGAAGTTGGTGACAGAATTCTTTTTATGGATTCGGGAATGGTTGTGGAATCAGGTACTCCTGAAGAAGTTTTTGGGAATCCTCAAAATGAAAGGACTAAGAACTTTTTAGCTAAGGTATTGTAAAGGAGAGTTATTATGGCAGTAGAAAAATTAATAGAGTCAATGTCCAAATTTAAAGAAGAAGCCTATAATTTAAATTATTATTTGGCAGAAAACCCTGAAATTTCGGAAAAAGAATTCAATTCTTCCAGAAAAATTGTAGAAATTTTAAATAATTATGGAATAAATACTACGCTAAATTTTTGTAATTTTGAGACAGCTTTTTTTGGCAATGTAATAAAAAAAGAAAATGCAAAATATAATTTTGCAATACTTGTAGAATACGATGCATTGCCAGATATCGGCCATGCTTGCGGTCACTCTTCAAGTGCTGCAATTTCAATATTGTCGGCTCTTGCACTTAAAGAAAATGAAGAATTAATTGACGCAAATGTAGACATAATTGGGACTCCAGGAGAAGAAGATGAAGGATTAAAAAGTCCTATGGCAGACATGTGTGTATTTGACAAATATGATGCAGTAATAATGGTTCACTTGACATCGGGTAAAAACAAACCAAATGGAAAATTTTTGGCACTTGACACATATGAGATAAGCTTTAAAGGAAAGCCCGCTCATTGTGCTGGTTCGCCTTGGCAAGGACGCTCTGCACTTGATGGACTTATGCTATCTATACATGCTTTTGACATGATGAGAAAATCACTAAAACCTGGTGCAATTGTCGAGGGTATAGTATTAAATGGTGGATCAGCTCCTGGTATGATTCCTGAATTTGCCAAAGCAAAGTATGCATTTAGAGCAAGAAACTATTCAGAAGTAAAAGATGAAATCATGCCTTGGGTAAAAGATATTTTAGATGGATGTGCAAAGGCAACTCAGACGGAATATAAACTTGAAACTTTTGGATACACATTTAGAGATATGGTTTATAATCAAACTGGGACAAATTTAATAAAAGAAATAATGGAAGATAATAATTTGGAATACGAAGAGATGGATTTTGCAGATGGTTCTTCTGATATCGGTAGCATTAGTTATAGAGCACCTGCATTTCATCCATATATTTCAATATCTGAAGAAGAAATTCCATTCCACACTAAAAGAGTTGCAGACTTTGTGAAATCAAAAGAATCAGAAGATATTATTGATAAAGGAGCAATTATCATATTAGAATTTATCGGTAGACTTTTAGATAATCCGAAAATTGTAGCTAAAATTAAGGAAGAATTTAAAAAGACGTTAAATGACTAGATTACTATCAATATTTTTAGATTAAATATAAAAACACTGCTATATAATTTTCTATATAACAGTGTTTATTTTTTTGTATTTGAACTTGTGTCCTAAATTTTGCGGGGTTTGTGTTATAAAATTTTTTGAAATTTCTGTTAAATGTTCTTATAGAGTTATATCCAACTTGATAGGCTATTTGTGAGATTGTATCTTCTGTGTGTAAAAGTAGTTTAACAGATTTTGTAATTCTGACATAATTTAAAAAGCATTCAAAGTTTTTCTCTACTAAATATTTTAAATGGTAATTTAGTTCTATTGCATTTATGCCGAATTTATTTGATACATCTTTAGAGTTTAAATCTTCGTTATAATTAGTGTAAATATAGTCGACTATTTTATAAGAAATTTCACTTTCTTTTATTTTACAAATTGTGTTAATCTTTTAAGGCAAATGATGATTATCTAAAATTTAATATAGCTTCTTTGAGTAGATATCCACTCTTCATTTATATCAATTAATATAGCTCCTATTAATCTTATTGCTGATTTTTCATTTGGAAATATACGTATTAC